>NZ_CP081297.1:1800000-2000000 GCF_019711355.1 Qipengyuania psychrotolerans | reverse complement strand
GCTTGAGAGAAGTATCCTGAAGGAACTCGGCAAATTGCCTCCGTACCTTCGGAAGAAGGAGGCCCTCTCATTACGCAAGTAGTGTGGAGGGGGCACAGGCCAGGGGGTAGCGACTGTTTAGCAAAAACACAGCACTCTGCTAAGTCGGCTTCAAGACGACGTATAGGGTGTGACGCCTGCCCGGTGCTCGAAGGTTAAGAGGAGGAGTGCAAGCTCCGAATTGAAGCCCGAGTAAACGGCGGCCGTAACTATAACGGTCCTAAGGTAGCGAAATTCCTTGTCGGGTAAGTTCCGACCTGCACGAATGGCGTAACGACTTCCCCACTGTCTCCAGGATATGCTCAGCGAAATTGAATTCTCCGTGAAGATGCGGAGTACCCGCGGTTAGACGGAAAGACCCCGTGCACCTTTACTGCAGCTTTAGAGTGGCATTAGGAAAGAATTGTGTAGAATAGGTGGGAGGCTTTGAAACTTGGGCGCCAGTCCTTGTGGAGCCAACCTGTGAAATACCACCCTGTTGTTTTCTGATGTCTAACCTAGATCCGTTATCCGGATCAGGGACCCTCTATGGCGGGTAGTTTGACTGGGGCGGTCGCCTCCTAAAGAGTAACGGAGGCGCGCGATGGTATGCTCAGGACGGTTGGAAACCGTCTGCAAGAGTGCAATGGCATAAGCATGCCTGACTGCGAGACTGACGAGTCGAGCAGAGACGAAAGTCGGTCATAGTGATCCGGTGGTCCCTCGTGGAAGGGCCATCGCTCAACGGATAAAAGGTACGCCGGGGATAACAGGCTGATGATTCCCAAGAGCTCATATCGACGGAATCGTTTGGCACCTCGATGTCGGCTCATCACATCCTGGGGCTGGAGCAGGTCCCAAGGGTTTGGCTGTTCGCCAATTAAAGTGGTACGTGAGCTGGGTTCAGAACGTCGCGAGACAGTTTGGTCCCTATCTGCCGTGGGCGTCGATACTTGATAGGAGTTGCCCCTAGTACGAGAGGACCGGGGTGAACATACCTCTGGTGTACCAGTCATTCCGCCAGGAGTGCCGCTGGGTAGCTATGTATGGAAGGGATAACCGCTGAAAGCATCTAAGCGGGAAGCCTCCCTAAAGATAAGGTATCTTCGAACCGTCGTAGACCACGACGTTGATAGGCCGGGTGTGGAAGCGCAGTAATGCGTGTAGCTAACCGGTCCTAATAGTTCTTTTCGCGCTTGTAGGATCCATACCATCAACGACAGCCCTGCTGGGTTGTCCGAGAGGTGGAAGAAACTTCAGCCGGATAAACGCCCAGTATCGTGCATCGATTTAAAACCCATGTCCGCCAGCTTCATTGCTTGGTGACCTTAGCGTCTGTGACCCACCCGATCCCATCTCGAACTCGGCCGTGAAACCGGACAGCGCCGATGGTACTAGTGCTCAAGCACTGGAAGAGTAGGTCGTCGCCAGGCATTGCAGCCGGCGGGCATTGGTAACAAACCCATTCACAGTTTCAAAAAAGCCGCTGCCGGTGCGAACCGAGCGGCGGCTTTTTCGTCTCCGGCGTAAGTGCCGGAGTCGATCCACACGGTGCCGCGGGGTGGAGCAGTCCGGTAGCTCGTCAGGCTCATAACCTGAAGGTCGTTGGTTCAAATCCAACCCCCGCAACCACCGTCCCTTTGAAAACCCAACACAAACTCACCCCGCTCCAACCAGCGGGGCTTTCGTCGTGCCCAAATAGAAATGCAAACCAGGCACATGGCCTGCCTGAGCTCGGCCCCAAGGCGAGATCCCCAAGCTCTCGAGCAGGTCGCGAAGGAGCGCAGAGGGCGGAATTGGCAAGGTAAACTGGCATGTTAGCTGCCGTAGTCCTGCGATCGCTCAGTGCATTTAACTAGAGGGATTCAGCAAGGTTGGCAGGGCCTCGATGACTGCCATTTTCTAATCGGCAAGATAGAGGGACCGACTGCTTCACCGTACTTCTTTTGCCGGTGTTGCGGGCCTTCCAAGGTGACGCAGCCCAGGCCCCGAGCATGCATTTCAGACCAGATCTCTCATCTCTATCTCGGCTGCCTTCTCACGTAAGTTTTGCGAAATTGGCGACGCCGGGAGCGGGTTGACGCGAATATCGGACAACCCCTGCGGACATTCCGCCCAGCTCTCCCGTAGCGGCAGTGACCTTCGCAAGCCTGCCCTCATCAATCCGGTAGTAGACTAGCTTTGCGTCTTTGCGAGTTGTCACAAGCCCTGCATTTCGCAGAACTGCCAGCTGCTGAGACAGGGTCGGTTGGCCGATCTCGGCGGTCTCGTCGATCTCGCCTACATTGCGTTCCACGCCCGTCAGCGCTCGCATGATCCTCAGTCGCACCGGGTGAGCCAGAGCCTTCAGCGCGTCGACGAACTCTTCATCTGTCATTTCCTTGAACCCCGCCCGGCTTCTCTGATGAACCAGTCAGTCTGGCCCTTGGCGGAGAAGACAGTGTCCAATGATGCATCGGGCTGAGCAAGCAGTGCCTCGCCGGGTGCCCAGTTCGCAGGAGCCAGCACAGGACCTTCATCGACGGCCTGAAGCGCATCGAGGGTCCGGAGCATCTCGGGCGTCGATCGGCCAACATTGGCAGGGTAACACGTCATCGCGCGGATAACCCCCTGCGGATCGATAAAGAAAGTCGTTCGCACAGTCGCACTGTCGTTATCTTGCGGAGCTACCATCCCGTAGGCCCGCCCGATCACCAGCGTAGGGTCTTCCACGATGGGAAAGCGCACTTCAATATCGTAACGATCCCTGATCATTCTGAGCCAGGCGAAATGCGAGAATAGGCTGTCGACCGCGAGCGCCATCAGAGCGCAGTCGCGCTTTTCGAATTTGTCCGCCGAAGAGGCGAGGGCAACGAACTCGGTCGTGCAGACCGGGGTGAAGTCGGCGGGATGAGAGAAAAGGATAAGCCACCGCCCTCGATAATCGGACAGGCGCACCTGACCGACCGTGCTCCTCACAGAAAAGTCAGGAGCCACATCTCCTATTCGTAGTCCTGCGCCTGACGCCTCTCGCTGGGCTTTCGGGTCGATCATCTTGTCGGTCATCGGGTTTACATACCACTTGACATTCAAATGGCAACACATATAATCAGTTTATGTAATTGATTGGAGATAAGTCCATGGCGGACGATCAGAACCTTCAGCTTGCTACATCGCAGATCGAACGCGCGCAGGCGGAGAAGCGCTTGCGCCCCTCGATAGCGGGCTTTTTCGATGAGGCGACAAACACTGTTTCCTACGTCGTGCACGATCCTGCAACGAACGAAGCGGCCATCATCGACTCGGTGCTCGATTACGAAGCGGCTTCGGGCCGCACTTCGCACGGCTCGGCAGACAGGATAGTCGAATATGTCACTTCTAATAATTTGCAAGTGAAGTGGCTTATCGAGACGCATGCGCACGCCGATCATATCTCGGCCGCCCCCTACCTGCAGGACCGGCTCGGCGGAAAACTGGCGATTGGGCGCGAGATCATCAGGGTGCAGGAAGTGTTCGGCAAGCTGTTCAACGCAGGCACCGACTTCGAACGGGACGGATCGCAGTTCGACAAGCTGTTCGAAGATGGCGAAGTGTTCAAGGTCGGGGAGATTGAAGGCATCGCGCTTCATGTCCCCGGGCACACGCCGGCAGACATGGCTTTCATCATTGGCGATGCTGCCTTTGTGGGTGACACGATATTCATGCCGGATTTCGGGACGGCGCGTGCCGACTTCCCTGGCGGTGACGCACACCAGCTGTATCGCTCTATCCGTCGGCTGTTATCGTTGCCGGATGAGACCCGGCTGTTCCTGTGCCACGATTACAAGGCGCCCGGGCGTGATGAGTACGCTTGGGAAACGACCGTCAAGCAGCAGCGGGAAGAGAACGTCCATGTGAAGGACGGGGTCAGCGAAGAGGAGTTCGTGGAAATGCGGACGACCCGCGACAAGACCCTCGCCATGCCTAACCTGATCATGCCCTCGGTGCAGGTGAACATTCGCGGTGGGCATCTGCCCGAGCCGGAAGACAACGGCGTCAGCTACATCAAAATTCCGGTGAATGCCGTATGATGCTCCCTGGATATCCTGAAGCCGCACCCCTTGCCGGACTGGCCGGCGGTGCCCTCATTGGTATTGCCGCTGCCCTGATGCTGCTGGGTCTTGGTCGGATCGCCGGCGTTTCGGGACTTGCCGCAAAGGCGGTTGGTCTCGGCGGCAGTGGCATTTCCCGAAGCGGGGCGTGGATGTTCGTTATCGGCCTCCCGCTCGGCGCATTGATCGTATCGGCAGCTACTGGCGGCATCGAAGCCAGTTTCGCCAATCCCGTCACGCTGGCAATCGCAGGCGTAATTGTCGGCATCGGCACACGTCTTGGCAGCGGTTGCACGAGCGGACACGGGGTGTGCGGTGTCAGTCGCCTGTCTACCCGCTCGATCGTCGCCACACTGACCTTCATGGTCACCGGTATTGCCACGGTCGCCGTCATGAATGCATTAGGTTTGGAGGTTCTGTGATGCGCACTGCAATCACCTCTCTCGTGGTGGGAACCTTGTTCGGCGCAGGCCTTGCCCTTGGGGGCATGACCGATCCGGCGCGCGTTCGCGGTTTCCTCGATATCTTTGGCGACTGGGATCCCACGCTGGCGTTTGTCATGGGCGGGGCGGTCATCGTAATGGCGATCGCCTGGCTCATCGTCCCGCGCATGGCCGAACCACTCATTGCCGACGAA
This sequence comes from Qipengyuania psychrotolerans, assembly GCF_019711355.1. NCBI lineage: Bacteria > Pseudomonadati > Pseudomonadota > Alphaproteobacteria > Sphingomonadales > Erythrobacteraceae > Qipengyuania > Qipengyuania psychrotolerans. The sequence continues at coordinate 1,995,275 of NZ_CP081297.1, read as the reverse complement.
TTCCACTTGCCGACCAAGTCGGGCCTGACCCCGAGCCTGATCGGCGGCGCGGCCCTGTTCGGCATGGGCTGGGGAATTGCGGGCCTGTGCCCAGGGCCCGGCATCGCCGCGCTTGTGATCGAACCAGTGTCCGCCGCGATCTTCGTCATCGCAATGCTGGCAGGTATGGCCGCCTTGCGCCTGGTGGAAGGTGCGTCGTCGTGAAGCTCGCGCAAGTAACCGAAGGCTTCGCGGTTTCGCCGCAACTCCGGCCTGAAGAGCTGCAACAGTTGGCTCAGGGCGGTTACACCACGGTGATCTGCAACCGGCCCGATGGTGAGGATCCGGACCAGCCAACAGTCGAGGCGATGCGGAGTGCGGCGGAGGCCGCCGGCATCGCCTTCCACCACATACCGGTTTCCGGAGGAACGTTCCCGCCAGCTGCGATCAGGGCGTTTGCCCAGGTCCGGAAGGGAGCCGAAGGCAAGGTCCTTGCATACTGCAGGACGGGAACGCGTTCGATAACTCTCGATGCCCTTGCCAATACCGAGCAGCTGACGACGGACGAGCGTATCGGGCGCGCCAAGATGGCGGGATACGACCTGGCCGCCATGCGTGACAAGCTGACTCAATAATCAGAATTACGGAGAGATCGTCATGGCACAGATGCTCAAGCACGAGGTCGTTATCATCGGCGGAGGCTCTGCGGGAATAGCCACGGCAGCATCTATGTTGAAGCGGCGGCCGTCCCTCGACATCGCAATCGCCGAGCCCAGCGAGGATCATTATTACCAGCCTGGCTGGACAATGGTTGGGGCCGGGGTCTTCGAAGCGCCGGTCACGCGCCACACCATGGCAAGCGTCATGCCGAAGGGGACCATCTGGTTGCACCAGGCTGCCGCGACATTCCAGCCTGAGAACAATCAGGTGACGCTGTCCGATGGCACGACAGTCACTTACGAGATTCTGATCGTGGCACCGGGTATCCGGTTGGCCTGGAAAAAAATCGACGGTCTGGAGGAAACTCTCGGCAAGAACGGGGTGACGTCCAACTACCGCTACGACCTGGCGCCCTATACCTGGGAACTCGTCCGCACCCTCAAGTCTGGCCGGGCAATCTTCAGCCAGCCCCCGATGCCCATCAAGTGTGCTGGCGCCCCGCAGAAGGCGATGTATCTTTCCTGCGATGCCTGGCTGGACCGCGGCGTGCTCGGCGACATCGATGTCGAGTTCCGCAATGCTGGCGGCGTGCTCTTCGGAGTAAAGGAATATGTGCCCGCTCTGGAAGAGTACGTCGAGAAATACGGGATCGGCCTGAAGCTCAACCAGAATCTGGTGGCGGTCGATGGGCCGGGCCGGCAAGCGACTTTCAAGACTGAGAATGGCGAGGAGACAGTGGGGTTCGACATGCTTCACGCCGTCCCACCGCAGGTTGCCCCGCAGTTCGTTGCCGACAGTCCGCTCGCCAATCCCGAAAGCGGCTTCGTCGATATCGACAAGTTCACGCTGCAGCACGTCCGCTACCCGAATGTATTCGGGGTAGGCGATGCCGGGTCCACGCCCAATGCCAAGACTGCAGCTGCTGCGCGCAAACAGGCGCCGATTGTTGCGGTCAACGCCTTGTCCGTGCTGGATGCCAAAAAGCCGGTGGCCGACTACGACGGATATGGATCCTGTCCGCTCACCGTGGAGCGCGGAAAAATCGTCCTCGCCGAGTTCGGGTACGACGGTAAACTTCTGCCGAGTTTTCCGAAGTGGCTAATCGATGGCACGCGGCCTCGCAGGCTTAGCTGGCTCCTGAAATCCGAAATTTTGCCTTGGGTTTACTGGAACGGGATGCTCAAGGGGCATGAGTGGCTGGTGAAACCGCAGGTGAAGAAGGCGGCATAATCGTGAGCGACAGCACCCCTGACGCGGCTTCGGTGCCGTCTGGTTTGCCGCGCAAGCACAAACCCGGATTGCTGTCGCAATATTTTCCCATTCTTGAATGGGGGCGATCCTATAACCGATCTGTCCTGACGAACGATCTTGTCGCAGCGATCATCGTTACGATCATGCTGATTCCGCAAAGCCTGGCTTATGCGCTGCTGGCGGGGCTTCCGCCGGTGGTCGGCCTCTATGCCTCGATCCTGCCGCTGGTGGCCTACGCGATTTTCGGCACGAGCCGTACGCTGGCAGTAGGGCCGGTCGCCGTCGTCTCGCTCATGACGGCAAGCGCGGCGGGAGCCGTGGCGGCGCAGGGGACTGCGCTCTATCTCGAGGCGGCGATCACGCTGGCAGCGCTGTCCGGTATCATGCTGGCAGTCCTCGGCTTATTGCGCATGGGCTTTCTCGCCAATCTTTTGTCCCACCCGGTGATCAGCGGGTTCATCACCGCCAGCGGCATCCTGATTGCTACCAGCCAGTTGAAGCACATCCTCGGCGTTTCGGCAGGCGGCGATACCTGGCCTGCAATGCTCGGCGGTTTGGCCTCCGCCTTCGGCACCATCAATCCGTGGACCCTCGCGATCGGGATTCCGGCGACGCTGTTCCTGTTCTGGGTTCGCAAGGGCCTGAAGCCTGCCCTCGTAAAGTTGGGCCTGGCGCCGAGGACCGCCGAAATTTCGGCAAAGGCTGGTCCGGTGATCGCGGTGATCGCCACGATCCTCGCCGCGATTGGGCTCGACCTTGAAAATCGCGGAGTAAACCTCGTCGGCGCGATCCCGCAGGGGCTGCCCCCATTTGCCTTGCCCTCGACGGATCTCGGATTGATCGGGCAATTGTGGGTGCCTGCCCTGCTGATTTCGATCATCGGTTTCGTGGAAAGCGTATCGGTCGCGCAGACCTTGGCGGCAAAACGCCGCCAGCGGATTGCTCCAAATCAGGAATTGATCGGTCTTGGAGCGTCGAACATCGCCAGCGCATTTTCTGGAGGTTATCCGGTCACCGGAGGCTTTGCCCGCTCGGTGGTAAATTTCGATGCCGGGGCTGAAACGCCTGCGGCTGGTGCCTATACCGCTGTCGGCATTGCACTGGCCGGCCTGTTCTTGACCCCGCTTCTTTACAGCCTGCCTATCGCGACCCTTGCTGCCACAATCATCGTCGCAGTTCTCAGCCTCGTCGATCTCAAGACGCCCGCGGAATTGTGGAATTATTCCAAGGCAGATTTCGCCGCACACATGGCCACGATCGTGATCACGCTGATCGCGGGGGTCGAGATGGGTGTGATCGCCGGGGTCGGGGTGGGATTGTTGCTCTATCTGTGGCGGGCAAGCCGCCCGCACGCGGCCATCGTGGGGCGCGTCCCCGAAAGTGAGCATTTTCGCAATGTCGACCGGCACAATGTCTTCACTGTGCCGCATGTTCTGTCGATTCGGATCGACGAGAGCCTGACATACCTCAACGCTCGCTGGCTGGAAGAATATGTTCTGGAAGAGATCGCGGATCGCCCTGCTGTGCGCCACGTGATCCTGATGTGCAGCGCGGTCAACGAGATCGATGCTTCCGGCCTGGAAAGCCTTGAAGCTATCAACCACCGCCTGATTGATGCCGGGATCGGACTGCATCTGTCCGAAGTGAAAGGCCCGGTGATGGACCGGCTGAAGCGGACGCACTTCATCGAAGAACTCAACGGGCAGGTATTCCTGTCACAGAACCGTGCCTTTCGTGAGCTGGCGTCCAATGGTGGCCCGCCCGCAGAGCCTATCGCCGATGCCGCGCGTGGAATGATCTGATGCCTTCGATACCGATCACGGGTTTGCGGCTTCGCAGGACCGGGATCATCAGGAAAACAATCGACCGTTGGCTTCAAACACCTGCCGACAGAAAACACGGATAAGAAAATGTTCGAGCAGTTCGACGCCATTGTGCTGGCCCGCATCCAGTTCGCCTTCACGGTCAGCTTCCACTTTATCTTCCCCGCCTTTTCGATTGGCCTCGCCAGCTATCTCGCGGTGCTGGAGGGGCTGTGGCTAAAGACCGGCAAGGCGATCTATCTCGACCTGTTCAAATATTGGCTGAAGATATTTGCCATCGCGTTTGCCATGGGCGTGGTGAGCGGCATCGTGATGTCTTATCAGTTCGGCACAAACTGGTCGGTCTTTTCCGATATTGCCGGCCCGGTGATCGGACCTCTCATGGCTTACGAGGTGCTGACCGCCTTCTTCCTCGAAGCGGGCTTTCTGGGTGTCATGCTGTTCGGCATGAACAAGGTGGGCAGGAAACTGCACTTTGCCGCGACATTGATGGTCGCGCTCGGCACCTTCATCAGCGCCTTCTGGATACTTTCGGTGAACAGCTGGATGCAGACCCCGGTTGGCTTCGAAATTGGGGCCAACGGACAATTCCTTCCCGGCGAGAGCTGGTGGGATATCGTGTTCAATCCCAGCTTCCCATATCGCCTCGTCCACACGGTGATCGCTGCTTACCTCACGACCGCGTTTGTGGTCGGCGGGGTGGGTGCCTGGCACTTGCTGAAAGACCGGGCGAACGCACACGCGCGCAAGATGTTTTCGATGGCAATGTGGATGGCGGCAATCGTTGCACCGATCCAGATCTTTGCCGGCGACATGCACGGGCTCAACACGCTCGAGTACCAGCCGCAAAAGGTCATGGCGATGGAGGGGCACTATCAAAGCCACCCGAATGGCGCCCCCCTGATCCTGTTCGGCATTCCCAACAGCAAGGAAAAGCGGGTCGACTACGCGCTCGAAATACCAAAGGCATCGTCGTTGATCCTGAAGCACGACCTCAATGCGCCGCTGGCAGGGCTCGACACCATCCCCGACGATGAGGAACCCCCGGTCGGCATCATCTTCTGGTCGTTCCGGATCATGGTCGGGATCGGTTTTGCAATGCTGGGGCTTGGTCTGTGGAGCCTGCTCGCGCGCTCCCGCAGGAAGCTGTACGACTGGCCCATGCTGCACCGGGCAGCCCTGATCATGGCCCCGAGCGGTTTCGTCGCCGTGATTGCCGGCTGGATCACGACCGAGGTCGGCCGCCAGCCCTATGTGATCTATAACCTGCTGCGAACGGCGGATGCGGCCAGCCCGCTGGATGCCCCCGCTGTCGCGGCTTCGCTTCTGGCTTTCGTGGTGGTCTACTTCGCGGTTTTCGGCGCGGGTGTCTGGTACATCCTCCACCTGATGCACAAACCGCCTCACGCTGACGAAGTCGGGGTCAAGCGCGGCGATACGGGACCCATCCGCACTGCGGGCATCACGCCGGGACCGACACAGAATCCGGGTGCCGACCCCGATGTCCTGCCCACTGGGCGCAAGGAGGCGACCGATGGCCGTTAATTTCGACCTGACTGTTATCTGGGCGTTTATCATCGCCTTTGCAGTCTTCGCATATGTCGTGATGGACGGTTTCGACCTCGGCATCGGGATCCTCTTCCCGACCTTCGAGGTTGGCCCGGAACGCGACCGGGCGATGAACTCCATTGCGCCGGTATGGGATGGCAACGAGACTTGGCTTGTGCTCGGGGGCGGGGGGCTTTTTGCAGCCTTCCCATTGGCGTACGCAGTGGTGCTTCCCGCGACCTATCCGCTGATAATCGCGATGCTGCTGGGCCTCGTTTTCCGCGGGGTCGCGTTCGAATATCGATGGCGCGATCCGGGGCACCGAAAATACTGGGACATAGCCTTCTCTGGCGGATCGCTGGTGGCGGCCATGGCTCAGGGCATGACGCTGGGGGCATTGCTGCAGGGTGTGGAAGTCGTCGACCGGTCCTACGCCGGCAGCTGGTTCGACTGGCTGACGCCTTACACCCTGCTCACGGGTTTGGGCACGGTCGCCGGTTACGCGCTACTGGGCGCGACCTGGCTGGTGTGGAAACTGAATGGCGATAGCCAACATCACGCAAGAAAGCTGGGCAAGCGCGCTGCCTGGGCAACGCTCGTGCTTATGGGAGGCGTCAGCCTCTACAATGTGTTTCTCAATGTAGAATATGCCGAGCGCTGGCTGACTGCGCCGGAGATTTATTTCGCTGCCCCGGTACCGATCCTCACCGCGATCGTCGCTGCCGCATTGATACGGGCACTTTCGGTCGAGCGGCACAGCAAGCCATTCTGGCTCAGCATTGCGCTGTTCTTTTTCGGCATGGCCGGCCTCGGGGTTACTATGTGGCCCTACGTCGTGCCGCCCGGCCTCACCATCTGGGATGCTGCCGCGCCGGAACGCAGCCAGGTCTTCATGCTGGTGGGCGTGGCTATCACCATGCCGCTGATCATCGGCTACACGGCGTGGGCTTACTGGGTATTCCGCGGCAAAGTGTCGGACGAGGGCTATCATTGATGGACAATTCGCCGCGAAAACACGCCGAAGATACTCCGCTAATCCAGAGGCTCGGCTGGATGGCGGCGATCTGGATCGCAAGCGTCACTGTTCTCGGTATCGTTGCGATGTCCATTCGCTGGTGGCTGGCCCCTTGATACTGGATTGGTGCATATAAAGGCGGGATGTCTATCTCGCTTCGGCGGAGGCCTGGAAAGCTGCTCAATGGCTACAGGATCTACGCCAGCCGCGCGCCGTCCGGCACACCTGCTCCGGGACTGGCGAGCACGATCGATCCATCGTCGTCGGGGAAACCCAGTATCAGCACTTCTGACATGAACGGTCCGATCTGGCGCGGCGGGAAATTGACTACTGCCATCACTTTGCGGCCGACCAGCCCCTCTGGTTGGTAATGATCCGTGATCTGGGCGGAACTCTTCTTCACGCCAATCGCCTCACCGAAATCGACTTTCAGCTTGATCGCCGGTTTGCGGGCTTCTGGAAACGCGCTTGCCTCGATCACAGTGCCGCAGCGAATGTCGACTTTCATGAAGTCCTGAAAATCGATCTGTTCCATGCCTGCAAGGCTAAAGTCCGGAGGCGCGTCTGTCGAGCCGACATGTGAGCGCCCTTGCGAGCCGCGCAGAGAGTGATAGGGGCGAAATCATGCTGTCTTCGGCTCTGTCAATTCGCCCGCTCCTGGTTGCGATCTTTGTCCTGATGACGGGAAGCGGCTTCCTGTCGACCTTGATCGCGATCCGGTTGGAGCAGGCCGGCACACCTGCTTTGCTCATCGGCCTGGTAGGCACCAGCTATTTTGCGGGTCTCACCTGGGGCGCTTTCCGGGTGGAGGCTCTCATTGCCAGGGTCGGGCATATCCGCGCCTTTGCGGCGTTCGTGACAGTCTTTTCGGCGAGCAGCCTGACCTATGCGGTTATTGATTACCCGTATCTATGGATCGTCCTGCGCGTCATTGATGGCTTTGCCATGGCAGGGGTTTTCGTTTGCCTCGAAAGCTGGTTGAACCAGCAGGCAAGTGCCCGGACCAGAAGCACCGTCTTGGCGGCTTACATGATTGCTTTATACAGCGGACAGGCTGCCGGGCAGTTTCTACTCAATCTGAGTGACAATTCACCGGACCTGCCATTCATGGTGTCGGCCATTCTTCTCTCGATCGCACTGCTTCCGGTCCTGCTGACCCGCATGGAGCAGCCATTCATTCAGAAGACCGTGCCGTTCTCGATCAAGCGCCTTTATAAGGCTTCTCCGCTCGGGATTGTCGGAACGTTGGCGACAGGCGCCATGCTTGGTGCTTTCTACGCGCTTGGTGCGGTATATGTGCAGCGGATCGGTATGGACCTTTCGCAGGTCGCCTTGTTTACCTCGTGCGTGATCGCTGGCGGCGTTGCCCTCCAATATCCGCTTGGCCTTCTGTCCGACCGGTTTGACAGGCGCAAGGTCATCGTCGCCTGCCTGTTTGTGGCAGCACTTGTTTGCGCTGGAATGGCACTGCTCCAGTTGCCGGTGGCTGGCACGATTGCGCTCGGCGCAGTGTTCGGAGGCTTCGTATTTGCGCTGTATCCCTTGTGTGTCGCCCATTCCAACGATCACCTGGGAAAAGACGAGCGGGTTGGCGCCAGCAGCGGTCTTGTGCTGACATATTCGGCAGGCGCTGTTGCTGGGCCCATGATCGGCTCTGCCGTCATGGCTCTTTGGGGGCCCGGAGGGCTGTTCCTGGCGATCGGAGGGATCGCGCTTCTCGGCGGCATATTCGGACTTTGGCGCATGACGGCAAGTGCGCCGGTCGCGGCAGAAGATCAGCAACCTTTCCAAAGCCTGCCCCGCACATCACCGATGGCTGCGGTCATCGACTCCAGGATCAAACGCACACCTTGACCGGCTGCTCAGCCTCAACGAAAGCAGCCCCCATGTCATCGCGTCATCCAGCATACCTCCCGGCCTGTTTCGCCATTTGTGCGGCAGGCCTTTCCTGGCCGCTAATTGCCCAGGAAACGGAGCCTCCCGAAGGCGAGGTCATCGTCGTCATGGGCGAAGGGCTTGAGGAAACGCCTGCTGCTCCGGCCTATGATGGTCAGACGATTTCCCGCGAACAGATCGTATCAAGTGGATCGGGGCGGATAGAGGACGTGCTCTCGAGCGTCGCGGGCTTCCAGCAGTTCCGCCGGTCCGACAGCCGTTCGTCCAATCCGAGTGCGCAAGGCGCGACCTTGCGGGCTCTCGGCGGAAACGCGACGAGCAGGGCATTGGTCCTGCTTGACGGGGTGCCGATGGCCGATCCCTTCTTTGGCTTTATTCCTTTCAGCGCCATCGCACCCGAACGGCTGGGCGAGGTGCGCGTCACGCGTGGAGGCGGGGCGGGCCCATTCGGTGCTGGCGCACTTGCAGGCACGATTGAGCTGACCAGTGCCGACACGCGCGAACTGGGTGTATGGGGCGCGCAAATTCTTGCCAACGACAGGGGCGGAACCGAAGCGGGCGCCCATCTCGCCGCTGAACTCGGCGGGGGCTTTGGCGTCATTTCAGGCCGCTGGGACAGAGGGCCCGGGTTCTACACCACACCCGAGGCTGACCGGGTCGGCGCATCGGTTCGTGCCGCTTACGACAGCTATTCTTTCCAGGCGCGCGGTGTCATTCCTGTCGGTGATACCGTTGAGCTGCAGGCGCGCGGCCTCGTCTACGATGACAGGCGAACACTGCGGTTTGATGGGGCCGAAAGCTCCAGTACCGGGCAGGATGCGAGCCTGCGCCTGATCGGAAGAGGCGATTGGGAGTTCGAGGCGCTCGCGTATCTCCAGTCGCGCAATTTCACCAATGTCGTGATCAGCTCGACACGCTTCGTACCGGTCCTTGATCAACGCAACACGCCCTCGACCGGGATTGGCGGCAAGCTCGAGCTAAGGCCTCCGGTGGGTGATGCACATGTCCTTCGGCTGGGAGTAGATTACCGTCGATCGGACGGCGAGCTATACGAGACGGCGATCAGTGCATTCACGGGCGCGGTTAATGAACGCCGCAATGCTGGCGGCACCAACAGCGACCTTGGGCTGTTTGCGGAGCATGACTGGACGCTGGGCGCTCTGACGCTGACAGGCGGCGCACGGATCGACCACTTCACAATTGCGGACGGTTTTTACGAAGCGCGCGATGCGGGTGGGGGCCTCCTCCAGTCGGACCGCTTTGCCGAGCGTTCCGGTTGGCAGGAATCCTTCCGCGGCGGAGCGTTGCTGAATCTCAGCGATGCCGTTCGCCTGCGCGCGGCTGCCTATAGCGGGCTGCGGCTGCCGACGCTGAATGAACTTTACCGGCCGTTCGTTATCTTCCCGGTGGTTACCAATGCAAACGCCGCTTTGAAGAACGAGCGGTTGATCGGATATGAGGCCGGTGTCGAGATCGCTCCGGCCGAGGGTATTGAGTTGAGCGCCACGGTATTCGAAAACCGGGTGAAGGACGCGATAGCCAACGTGACGCTCGACCCGGTGACGAGGCAGCGTCAGAACATTGAGGAAATCCGCGCGCGCGGCGTAGAGATGGCTGCTGGCATGACCATCAGTGATGTGCGCCTGGATGCATCACTCGCGTATATCGACGCAGAGGCGCGCAATCCCGGCGCCGATTTCGATGGCAACCGGCCCTCGCAGACTCCGCGCTGGGCAGGGGCGGCGACGCTAAGCTGGCGACCTTCCGAAGACTGGCTGTTCGGGGCCACCTTGCGCCATGTTGGCGACCAGTTCGAAGACGACCTGCAAAGCGATATCCTGCCGGCCGCAACGACCGTGTCCGCTTATGCCGAAGTGCCGGTATCTCGCGGCGTTTCAATCGTGCTTCGCGGCGAGAATTTGACAGACGAGACGATCGTGACACGCAATCAGGGCGGTTCGATTGATCTGGGCACCCCGCGCACCGTGTGGGCCGGCATCAAACTTGGCCTTTGACGCGCCGCCAATTGACAGAGGATCCTAGCATGACCGACCGACCCGCCATGCCAACCCGCTTCCGTTCTTGGCTGTTTGCCCCGGGCGACAGCGAACGCAAGATGACCAAGGCGGCTGGCGGCGACGCCGACATCGTCATTTTCGATATCGAGGATGCGGTCGCAGAAGATGCGAAGCCAGCGGCGCGTGAAGGGATCCGGTCATTCCTGCTCGCATGCAGCGAGGAAGAGCGCCTGCGCCTGTGGGTTCGCGTAAATCCGCTCGACGGGCCGCATACTGCAAATGATCTCGCCGCAATCCTGCCGGGACGTCCGGGCGGGATCATGCTTCCCAAGTCGCGCGGCCGTGAGGATGTGGAGGAGCTGGACCGCCTGCTCACGCCGCTGGAAATGGAACTTGGGATTGAACCTGGCAGCACAGCTGTCATCGCGCTGGTTACCGAAGTTGCCGCGGCAATGTTCACCACCGGGGATTATGCAGGTGCGCCGCGCCTGTGTGCGATGACCTGGGGTGCCGAAGATCTCGCCGACTCCATCGGGGCACTGTCGAACCGCGGCGAGGACGGCGAATACAGTTTTACCTATGAACTGGCGCGAAGCCTCACCCTGTTGGGGGCGGCTGCGGCGTCGGTGCCAGCTATTGAGACGATCGACGGCGATTTCCGCAATCTCGATGGCCTGAAAAAGCGCTGCGAAAAGGTGCGCCGCGATGGCTATCGCGGGATGTTGGCGATCCACCCGGCACAGGTCCCGATCATCAACGCGGCCTTTACGCCGAGCGAGGAAGAAATTGCCGAAGCGCGCGAAATCGTGGCGCTATTCGCCGCCAATCCGGGGGCCGGGACCATCGGTCATGGCGGCAAGATGCTGGATCGTCCGCATCTGTCGCGGGCCCAGCAATTGCTGGCTCAAATCGAGGATTAGACCGACAGCTTGGCCACTTCGGCCAACACCTGGTCGGCATATTCGGGACGACAAATTAGCAGGTCGGGCATGTATGTGTCCGCCTGGTTATAGACCAGCGGGCTACCGTCGATGCGGCTGGCATGCATGCCGTGCGCAAGGGCGACCGCCGCGGGGGCTGCGCTGTCCCATTCGTACTGGCCGCCGGTGTGCAGATAGATCTCGGCCTCGCCGCGCACCACGGCCATTGCCTTGGCTCCGGCGGAACCCATTCCCACCAGTTCCGCGCCGATTTTCTCGGACACCGCGACGGCTTCAGCAGCAGGGCGTGTCCGGCTGACCACCATGCGCGGCGTCGCTGTAGCGGGTGGAACGTCAATTGGCTTGTCGGTTCGAAGCACCGTTCCAAGGCCGGGTAGGGCGACGGCGCCGATTTCCGGCCTACCGCCAATGCAGAGTGCAACGTGAACCGCCCAGTCCGAGCGCGCTTCGCCGTATTCGCGTGTGCCGTCGACCGGATCGACGATCCAGACGCGCTCCTTCGAGAGGCGTTCCTGCGTGTCCTTGCTCTCTTCCGAAAGTAGGCCGTCCTCCGGGCGCTGCTGGCGCAAGGCGTGCACGAGAAACTGGTTCGCCGTCTCGTCGCCGGCTTTACCTAGGCTCTTGCCTTCGAACATCCCGCTTTCCCGTACCTTGATCAGGATATCTCCCGCCACTTCGGCAAGATGGGCGGCAAGTTCGGCGTCGGTCATGTAGCAAGTCCAATAGCTCTAAACGATTTCGGGGGCCGCATGGCAGACCGAAGCCACCTTGCGAACCCCCGAAATGTTGCGTGTGCGAAATCAGGCAGGGCGGCGTGCGAAAATCCCGAAGGCTGCGATGATCGCATAGCACGCGATCGGCAGGATCATCGCGGTGCCGAGGCTGCCGCTCGCGTCAGCAATCATGCCGGTCAGCAGCGGAATCACCGCGCCCCCGAAGATCGCGATGTTGATGATGCCGGATCCGTCTGCAGCCTTGAGGCCAAGCTTTTCGCAGGCGAGCGAGAAGATGGTCGGGAACATGATCGAATTCATCAGGCCGACCGCCAGCAGGCTATAACCCGCTGTCGTTCCGGTGGTGTTGGTCGAGATGAGCACCAGGGAGATCGCGCCCAGAGCCACGCCCATCAGGACAAGACCGGGGCTGACATATCGCAGCACGAGCGAACCGATGATACGGCCCACCAGTGCCCCACCCCAATAAAGGAAGATCATGTTGCCTGCGTTAAGTTCGCTGAGGCCCATGACGCTATCCTGCATCAGGTAGTTCACGATCAGCGAGCCGATAGCGACTTCGGCGCCGACGTAGAGGAAAATGCAGGCTGCCCCGAACGAAAAGCGGGTGCGGCTCAGGAGGCTGTTGCCCCATAGCCAGACAGTCGGTCCGACCAGCAGCAAGGCGATGCCGATGAGTTCATTGCCGCGGATGACCAGCCAGCCGCCGAGCGCGATCGGCACGATGCCGATCAGATAGCGGGTGAAGGTCGTCAGCGCAGCGCCCTGCATCTCCGAAGCATCATGGGGGAGCTTGTTGCGGTTGAACCAGACGACCAGCGCGATCACGGCCAGTGCCACGGCAAGACCGATATAGGTCGAGACGATCGCGGCGCTTTCGGCAGTGCGATAGGCGTCAAGCTCGGCTCCGGACAGTTCGGCAGCCGATACACCCGCCAGCCCGCCAAGGATGAGGGCAGAGCCGACGCGCGGGAAAATCGTGGTCCCGAGACTGTTGAAGGCCTGTGCGAAAGTCAGGCGGCTGTGCACGGTCTTCTGTGGGCCCAGCAGCGAGATCAGCGGGTTGGTCACAACCTGGACAATCACCACCCCGCTGGCGAGGATGAAGAGCGCGCCGAGGAATAGGCCATAGGTCGCGGTCTGGCTCGCCGGGATGAAGAGCAGGCAGCCTGCCATCATGATGAGCAAACCTGCCACCGCCCCGCGCATGTAGCCGATCCGTTTCACCAGCTCTGCACCAGGAATGCCGATCAAGAGATAGGCGAAGAAGAAGCAGAACTGCACCAGCATGGCTTCGGTGTAGGAAAGCGTGAACAGCTCTTTGAGCTTGGGCAAAATCACGTCGTTGAGTGAAGTGATGCCGCCAAAAATGAAGAACAGCGCGAACACGAAATACTGAAGCCCGGGGGCATTGACGTGCGTGCCCTCCGCTTCAATCGGATTCGGGTCGGTGCTCGACGCGACGTCTGGTGCCAATGCCATTTTTTCTACCCTCCCATGGTCAGCGGCCCAATGACCTGCCGACCTGATATTTTGACCGGTTTGCCAGCGTTATTCCGCTGCGCAAAGCGAATACGAATGTGCTCAGAAAGAGCAGTCGGTCCCTTCAGCCACTTCTTCGCGCGAAATGGTCGCGATGTCGAAGCTGAATGCGCCGGTGCTTGTAAACGTCAGGCTGTCGCCAAGGCTGGCAGCGCAGGCTTGGGTAATCACCATCTCGCGCCAGTCCTTCTCGGCTGCGACTGACAGCGGATAAGTCAGGTCGACATCCGCTTCACCGGTCTTCAGCATGACGGGCTGCGTCGGGCGCTGCCTTACGCGGTAAAGGATGCGGTAGGCGCCAGTCCCTTCGCTGTCCTGCGCAATCGTGATTGATGATCCGGGCGCGAATGTGATGGTACGCGAATCTTCCTGCGCAATCCGGTCAAGGCCGATTGCCGTGATCCCGGCAGCCTTGCCGCGAAGGTTGGGAAGGTCGGTGCCGCCAGCAGTTGCCGTGATACCGTCGGAGAACCGGCCGTTGACGAACCATTCAGCTCCGTCGTGAGCCATCAGGGCGTCGCATGTCTCGTCAAGCTGGCGCAGCGGCGCCGTATCGGCGAGCGAGCGGCCATAGCCCAGCGGGAAAAGCGCGCCTTCGGCCGAATTGAGCGGCCCTTGGTCGCACTTTTCAGGCCAGCTGAAGCCCAGCTTGCCTGTCGCGGGAATTGCGCCGCTAAGAACGTCAGCGATACCAGCGCCTTCGCTTCCCGGAAGCCACGATGCCACGAAGGCATTCGCGGCATTGAGCTCGCGGTTCACCCACATCGGACGCCCGCTGAGGAATACGGCGACCGCCGGAATTCCGTCGGCCTTGAACTTGCGCAGGAGCGAGAGACCTTCTTCGTCGCTAAACGCGAGGTTCTTTCGGTCACCGGCGAATTCGGCGTAAGGTTCTTCGCCGAATACCACCACGGCGACATCGGGCTTTGTGGAGTAGCTTCCATCTGCAGCAAGCGTGGCGGTCCCGCCGCCCGCTTTAACTGCGGTTTCGATACCGCTCCAGATGGAGGTTGCACCGGGGAAATCATCATTGTCCAGATCGCCGCCGCCTTGCCATGTCAGCGTCCAGCCGCCCGCGGCTTGCGCGATGTTGTTGGCGGCACTGCCAGCGACGAGGACATTGGATCCGCTGCGCAGCGGCAGGATGCCGTCGTTCTTGAGGACGACCTGTGATTTGGCGACCGCGGTCCGGGCAACCTGTCGGTGCGGTGCGAAACCGAGCTTCTCCCATTCGCCGGCATTAGGCCGGTCGGAGGGCTTTACAAATTCGTCCATCAGGCCAGCGCGGATCTTCACGCGAAGGACGCTGCCGACCGCTTCATCCAGGCGGGCCATCGGGATGGTACCATCTTCCACCTGCGCCACGAGCGTTTCGAGCAGGCCCTTCCAGTCGTCGGGCACCATGTAGATATCGAGACCTGCGAGCAGCGCCTGCGGGCAATCGGTATTGGTGCAGCCCTTGATCTGGCCGTGACCGTTCCAGTCCCCGACCACCAGGCCTTCAAAGCCAAGCTCACCGCGCAGGACGCCGGTCAGCAGCTCCTCATTGCCGTGCATCTTCTTGCCATTGATGGAGTTGAAGCTGGCCATGACCGTCTGGACGCCCGCATCGATGGCTGCGGGGTAGGGGACGGCGTGCACGCTCTTGAGCGCTTCGATGTCACCGTTGACGTCGCCCTGATCGACACCCTGTTCGGTTCCGCCATCGCCGAAGAAGTGCTTGGCAGTGGCGATCACCCGGCCCGTGCCAAGGAAATCGGCGTCGCCTTTGCGGCCCTGCAAGCCTTCGACCAGCGCGGCGCCCATTGCGGCGACAATCTGCGGGTCTTCGGAATAGCTTTCGTAAGTGCGGCCCCAACGATCATCGCGGGCAACAGCCACGGTTGGCGAGAAGTTCCAGTCGATGCCGGTTACTTCGATTTCAGTTGCGGTGGCTGCGCCGATCATGCGGACGAGGTCCGGATCGCGTGTCGCGCCCAGCGCGATATTGTGTGGAAAAATCGTTGCCTGCACGACATTGGTGTGGCCGTGAACCGCATCAGTGCCCCAGATGACGGGAATGACCGGCTCCCCGCTGCCGAGCGGCTGCGTCGAGGCAATGTACATTTCGTCGGCCAGGCGGAGCCATTCTGAACCGGGCGCGAATTCATCACCGTAAGGGCCGCCGTTGCCGCCATTGAGGTAGCTGCCGAAGCGATACCGCTCCATGTCTTCGGCGGTGAAGGAATTGATCTGCGGCTGGATGAGCTGCGCAACCTTGCGCTCCACACTCATGCGCGAGAGCAAGTCCGCGACGCGCACATCTTCGCTCTGCATTGCCGATGCAACGGGAGTTGTTTCCACTTCTGCCGGAATTGCAGTGCAGCCAGCCAAGGCAAGGGCCGCCGCCGATGCCATCCAAAACGCCTTCATGTCCTCTTCCCTCCGCGCTCTCGTTTAATTGAGAACGTTATCAATAGAGGGAATTGGCACGCATTGAGTGGAAAATCAAGCGGTCAAATCCGATGCTGAAGGGACAACAGCAGGATTGTCGCCACACCTGCCAGACCGGCGAGAACGAAGAACAATCCCCCGAACCCGAAGACCGGTACGAGAGCCAGCGTGAGCCATGGCATGATCAGGCTCGGCACGGTATTGGTCAGGTTGAAAAGCCCAAGGTCGCGGCCCCGCGTTTCGGGCCTGGGGAGTACGCGCAACGTCTGGCTGGTATGGAGTGCCAGAAACACGCTCGTTGCCAGTCCGAACACTACATAACCGAAGATCGCACCGGGCAAGCTTTGCGAAAGCCCCATGATGACTAGACCGACCGCACCGATGCCGGCGCCGAATGCGAGTGGGACTACCGGGCGGTCATGGCGATCGGACCAACGCCCAGACAAGATGGCGAGGGGAACCGAAATGCCGAGCACCACCGTGAATACTATCGCGGTCTGATTATCGCCGAACCCATCGTCGATGGTCGCAAACCACACGAGGAGATAAGCGAACAGCGCTGCCTCGGCGATTTGAACCAGCAGCCTCGAAAGCCACATCCTCGCAACTGTGCCGCGCGGCCTGCTGACGGTAATCCGCTCATGATCCTCCGAACTGCGCATGAGGTGGGGCATTGGGCGCGGTTTGCCGAAAATCAGCACCGGCAGGACCATGATCGCGACCAGGCAGGCAACGATCATCAGGCGGGTATCGGCATCTGCAAGACCGGGGATCGTCACCAGCGAGCCTGAAAGCGCGCCCAGTGCGGGCGCAAAAGCGAGTAGGCCGCCCAGCCGGCCTTTCTGCATGTCAGGCACGCAGTCCCCAGCCCACGCGGCAAGCGGGGCAAGCATCATGTTGAGCCCGATTTGCCACACAACGATCAGGGCTAGCAGTTCACTGGCATTGTCAGTTCGCCGGACCGAAACCAGCAAGATGCAGGACAGAACGAGGCCTGCAAGAATCCAGCCCTGCCGGTTCCTCGTGGCGTCGCTCGCCCAGCCGAACAGGATGTTGGAAACGCTGGCAGAAACGGCGCCCGCGAATGCGATATAAGCCAGAACGCCGACCGTATCATTTGCCGCTAGTTCGCCGACACGGATCGGCAGCAGAAGCGTGAGAAACGGGACGTATGAAACAGCGCCGCCCGCCGCAGCGAGGGCATAAAGCCATAGAAAGTGTCGCGACTGTTCAGGTGAAGGAGCGGGCTTAGTCGCCATCGCGAACCGGCACCGGGCCGGTCGAGCCTCTTACGACAAGTTCGCCCCTGACCCGGACAGGTTCGTCGGGGATACCCTCGTCGCGGGCGGCAATCAGCAATTCGACCGCGCGCGATGCGGTTGCGGCGATCGGCTGGTCGACGGCCGTAAGCGGAGGTTCGGTAAAGCGGACGATCGGCGAATTGTCGAAGCTGATGACTGACAGGTCTTCCGGCACCTTCAACCCTCGTTCGCGCGCAACCTGCAGGACAGCAAAGGTCATCTGGTCGCTGCTGGCAATAATGGCTGTCGGGGGAGAGGGCTGGTCCAGCAATTTTCGCGCCGCGACAAGGCCGCTGTCAAAACCGAAATCTCCGCGCTCACAAAGGCCGTCCGTATCCAGCTTTGCGGCGAACATGGCCTCTTTCCAGCCGGCAATTCGCCAATCGCTCAGGCTGAACTCCTTGGGGCCGGCGATGAAGCCGATACGGCAGTGGCCGAGGTCGAGCAGATGTTCGGTCGCAATCCGCGAATTGTAGGTGTCGCCCATCGTCATGGCGATGCCGGGCCCTGAATGGGTCGAGCCAATGCGTGCAAAGGGAATGCCGCGATCGGCGAGCAGGCCGGTGATTAACGGATTTTCAGAATGCGGAGGGGTTAGAATAACACCGTCTGGCTGAAGCGCGGCGATGGCTGCACCCAGTTCGCGTTCCACGTGGTCATTGTGGGTGTCCACCAGTTCTATGAGCATGCGATACCCGTGCTTGGCGCAGGTCAGCATCCCGCCCAGCAGCATTTGGTCGACCCAGTCCCGGCCTTCGCGCGCACGCCAGTCGGCAATGGTCAGATCCCGGTCGTTGATCGCCAGGATGAGGTAGGACCGCGAGCCGCTCATGCGCTGCGCCGCGATCGAAGGGACGTAGCCGAGCTTGTCGATACTCGCCTGCACGCGCTCTTTCATCGCAGGGCGGACATTGGGTTCCTTGTTGATGACACGGCTGACGGTCTGGAGCGAAACTCCAGCGTCGGCAGCTACGTGTTTGATCGTCACCGATTGGCGCCTGCGCCCCATCGTCTGACCCCCTTCTCAAAATCATCCACTATGGCTGCGTCCAGGATCCCAAGTTCGCAGCGCGCCAGCAATAATCACTCTCAGGCTGCTTCGGTCTCCCGGGCCCCACAGTATCTGGCTACATAAGCATGATGTTCGGGCAATCCGGCAACCGTGCGCGCGACGTTTTCGCGTTGTGTCGACAGAAATCGCGTCAATTCCTCGTCGCTCATCTTTGTCGCGACGGGGTGGTAGCTCTCCGGCATGATACCTTGCCCCATCATCACTTGCACCCAGCTGTTTTCGGCAAATAGCTCCTCCTCGCGGCGGAAGACCCGGCCGGTTTCCCGGAACAGCTTGATCTTGTGAGCCAGGCTATCGGGGATTTCCATGTCCGCGCATTGGCGCCAGAATGGGGAATCGCGCCGTTCCGTCGCTTTGTAGTGCAAGATGAGGAAATCGCGGATCTGATACATATCCGTGAGCTGCTGATCATTGAATTCATCGACATCGCTTTGAGCAACTTCACCAAACGGCAGCATGCGAATTATCCGCAAGACCGCACGTTGGATCAGGTGGATGCTGGTCGATTCCAGTGGCTCCATAAAGCCGCTCGACAGGCCGACAGCAACACAGTTGCGATGCCATTGCTTGCGCCGCGCCCCGGTCGTGAACCGAATGCGATTGGGATTGCTGCAAGTCTCGCCTTCGACGGTTGACAGCAGGCGAGCTTCGGCTTCGTCTTCCGACAGATAGCGGCTGCAATAAACGATGCCGTTGCCTTGGCGGTGCTGAAGCGGGATGCGCCACTGCCAGCCAGCATCATGTGCGATCGCACGGGTGTAAGGAATAGGCGGGCGAACGCTCTCGGTCTGGACTGCGATTGCCCGGTCACAAGGCAGATAATGGCTCCAATCGTCATAGCCGACGTGCAGCGCACCTTCGATCAGCAAGGCACGAAAGCCGGTGCAGTCGATGAACAAGTCACCCTCAATTGTCGTACCGTCCTCAAGGTGCAAAGCGGCGATGTCGCCGGTTTCGCTATCAAGCGCGACGCGGGAAATTTTCCCTTCCTTGCGTAGGGCACCATGGCTTTCGGCCTCGCGCCTCAGGAATGCGGCGTACCGGGTCGCATCCAGTTGGTACGCATAGTTGATGCGATTATCGGGAAGGTGGGCGAACTTGCCTGCGTAGGCTGCCTGCAATTCGAGACAGTAGTCGTCGAAGCTTTCGGTGTGGCCTTGCGTTTGCCCATGCATCCAGAAATGCTGAAATCCCGCCGACCAGTGATCGCGGCCAGTCGCACCAAACGAGTGGAAATACTTTTCGCCGTCAACTTTCCAGTTTTCAAACTCGATACCGAGTTTGAAGGTCGCCTGCGTCTCGCGCATGAAGGTGTTTTCGTCCATCCCGATCAGCTGATTGTATTTGACCAGCGGGGGGATCGTGCTTTCGCCCACACCAACGGTGCCGATGGCATCGCTTTCAACCAGTGTCAGCTCGATTGTCTTACCCAGCGTGCGGGCCAGCGCACAGGCAGCCATCCAGCCTGCGGTTCCGCCTCCAGCAATAACAATACGTCGAGGCGTGTAATGTGGGGTCATGAATTGAGCATCCTTAGCAGGAAAGCGCGTAATCGCGAGGCGGAAGCGGAGTCCAGCGGTTCGAGGATACCGCGTGACCCTGCGGGAATATGATCTATGCTATCTGGACCGTTTTCGAAGACATAGTGATCGAATAGATCGCGCCAGATAGCTTTATCCTTATCCGGCAAATCCCGTAACGCCAAAATCGCGTGATTGAGCGCGGTTTGCGGATCGCCAGCGAATGATGGCACGTCGCGCCACCAATAATTCACGAGGATGTTGAATTCGGCCAGCCCTTCGACATGGTGCCACCACATCGATGGGATGAATACGGCATCGCCCGGCTCTAAAACCGCGACTTGCGCGTGTTCCAGCGCGTCGGCAAAGCGCGGGAAGCGCTCGTAATCAGGTGCGTCGAAATCGACCATGCTGATAGGGCGCCCGGCCGGCGTGTTGTCGAGCGGCCCCAGGTACAGGTTCTTGAACTGGTCAGGCGGAAACAGGGTGAAGCGGCGTTTACCCGCCGCGCAGCAGGCGAGATTGTCGGGAAAGTCGTTGTGCGCTGCAATACGTGTGGCGGTGCCGATCCAGATACTCTCACGCGGCTGCCGGTCGCCAAGCGGCGGCGGGTTTTCCTCAGCGACGCCGTCGAAATGCTGCCTGATGTCGATTGAACCCAGATAGGCGGTCGGAGCACCGGGCTGCGCCTCATGCTTTTCGAACCCCGCAAAAATTTCCGACAATTTGCCTTTGCCCATGCGGAAATTCATCGCCATTTCTTCGTCGTAGAACATCCGTCCATTGTGTTCGGGCGGTCCGAGGGAAATGGCAAATTGGACCGGACGAGCCCGATCGACGAGATATGTGCGGGCCGCGCTGTTCGATTTCAGGCCCGCTTTCACCAATGGCCAACTGGCCACGAGGCCGCGAACCAAAAAAGGTTCGCGCGCGCTCTTTAGCAGGGCATCAAGCTCCGCTTCGTCCCGAACAATGCGTTCAGGCACCACCGAGAGCGCTGGAAAGATCGAGGGGTCAGCTTCAGCCATTCCTTGCTCTGGCATCCTTGCGTTCCACGAGCTCGGTAAAATGGGAGAGCGAGGCAAGAGCCATGAAGACGGGCATGAGATGACCATTCGAATGGAGGTCAGCCAGCGCATCGCCGTCCAGCTTCTGGAGCTTGGCCTCATCAATAATGTGGAACCCTACCAGCGAATGCTTCGATCCATCCGACAGGGGCACTTCGAGAGTGAAAGGTTCGAGCAGTTCGTGCCGCTTCAGCGCTTCGAAGAAACCTGTGCTATGCCTGAAGCCATCGTCAAGTTCACCCAGCAGCCCGGCTATTTCCTCGAGGTACGGAGTGGTCCCGCCGTCCTCGTCAAAAACTCGAGTACCCTCATCAGTGCTGGAAATGCGCGGGTGGTCCATATCAATGTGGACCTGGCCTTCACCATCACCATCGGCCGGTCGACCGATCAGGAAGGGTTGGATGGCTATACTAAGCGGCCGGTAGTGCGCGTCCCATTTGCCATCTCCCAGGAACAAATTTTCGCCGTTCTCGAAACCGAACAATGCCAGCGCGGTGAATGAACCATCTTCCTGATTAAGGCGGAAGACGATGGGATAGTCGCCTTGGGCGCGGCGAAATTCCGCCGGGGTTATCAACGTCGCCATGACTGCATCACCGCGCTCGGCGCCCGGTTCAAGCAGCACGCGTAAATCGCGGTGGTCGGCATTGTTCAGAATCTGGTGGTTACTCATTTAAGCGACTTCTCCTGCGCGACTATTCTGCGCTTGGGTAGTGTTCAGGGCATCCAGATAGACGCGATTGGTCGGTAGTGCAGCCCTCAGGCCCCTGGCACGGTCATGCACTTCGGCTAGACGCTGCTTGGCTCCCTTGACGTCCATTCCCGGCACCGGCTGTGGAACGGGAAAGCCCATGCCGTAAAGGACGTAATGCTGGCTGGCTGCGGAAAAAATCTCTTCGGCCTGGGGAAAGTCCCACTGGGAAGGCGGCTGGTCACGCCACAGTGTGAGCTGGCTCGCCAGGGAGTCTGGGATGCTTTCCGGCGCACGTTGCGCGACCCAATAGGGTTCGGGGCGCCTGCTGAGCACGTAATGCAGCTTGAGAAAATCGACAATGCGATCCCAGCGATAACGAAACAGCGCATTAAACCGATCGGAATGCGCCGGCAACGCTGCACGGCTCACCGGGAAATTGTCGGTCAATGATTTGAGCGACAGCTCGATCAATACAATTGCCGATGCCTCAAGCGGTTCGATGAAACCTGCTGACAACCCGATGGCAAGGCAGTTCCCCTGCCAGAACCGTTCGCGGTGGCCAGTGCGAAAAGTCAGCTTGCGCGGCGTCAGCGTCTCCGGGTCGGTACCGGGCACATTGGCCATGATGTAGCTGCGCAGCGTGGCTTCGGCTTGTGCATCGTCGCAGAACCGTGAGGCATAGACACAACCAATTCCGCGTCGGTTGGGTAGGGCAATGTCCCACAGCCAGCCAGCTTCGTGCGCCGTACCCACGGTCTGCGATGGGATCGTAGCGCCTGGTTTCGTTGGGACCTGAATGGCGAGGGCGCGGTCGTTGAATGAAACATCCCCGCGATCGATCCAGCCGCTGTCGAGGTGCTTCCCTGAAAGCAAGCCTGCCATGCCTGTGCAGTCTAGGAAGAAGTCACCTTCAAGCACGCCCATGTCGCGCAAATTGATCGCGCTGATAAGGCCGCTTTCGTCACTGATTGCGTCGGTCATGTGATCGGCGATGTGGCGGACGCCAAGACGCTCTGTTGCATGGCGTTTGAGGAGCCGGGCAAACTTGCCCGCATCAAGGTGATACCCGTAATTCAGCGCACCGGCATAATCGGGCATTGCACGCTGACGCGGCGCCAGATCACGTTCACATACGGTAGCCTGCGGACTAGCGAGGTCGGCAAATTTCTTGCGTTGATTTGCGTCCTGCCAAGCAGAAAGCATCGCCCGGATATCACCGGGTGCTGGCGGAGTGAAAGGGTGGAGGTAACTGTCCCCCGCCTTGCCGGTCGCCCACCCGTCGAAGCGGGACCCCTGTTTGAAGCTGGCATCGCATTCCAGCAGGAACTCGGCCTCAGGAATGCCGATGGTGCGCAATGTGTCGCGCATCGTTGGCCATGTGCCTTCGCCGACCCCGATCGTGGGGATGTCAGGCGCTTCAACCAGAGTGATCGTGAGGTCAGGTCGGCGCGCAGCGAGGTAGGCAGCGGAAAGCCAACCGGCGGTACCTCCGCCTACGATCACGACGTGTTCGATCTCTCGTTTCATATCCTTGCCTCAGGTTCTTTACATGCCCAACGCACAAGACAAAAGGGAAAGGCCGCGCATGCCTCTCGGCAGCGCGGCCCCTCATTTTCCAAACGTCGGGGGCGCCTTAAGCAGCCCCCCGCTTTCGCCTAGAAGCTGAAGCGAACGCCTGCCGCGTAACGCGGAGCACCGCGATATGCGAAGAAGGTCGTATTCTCGCTCCGGCGGTAGCCCTTGAGGTTTTCACCCGTCAGGTTGATCGCTTCCGCGAACACCGTCACACCCATGTCGAACTCGTAGGAAGCGCTGGCATCGATCTGCCAGTACTCGTCACGATAGAAGGGGTTCGTCGGGTTCTGGCTGTAACCAGCCAGGAAGTCGTCACGCCAGTTCCATGCGGCACGCGCCTGGAACGGGCCCTTGTCATAGAACAGGACAGCGTTGGCACTATCCGACAGGCCTACCAGTGCGAACTGCGGGATACGGTAAGGCTGTGTGTTATCGAACTCGGCATCGCCGTTGACGATGGTGTAGTTCAGGATAACGCCAAAGCCGGTTTCCCAGAAGTTGTGCTGTACTGCGAATTCCCAGCCGTCGATTGTGGCCTTCTGATCCGAGTTCACCGGTACCGACAGGTTGAATTCGAGCAGTGGATCACCGGCTACACCGAAGATCGAAGTCTGACCCGTGACAGGGTTGAACGACGTCGTTTCGGGGTAATTGTCGATGATATACTGACGAATATCCTCCAGCGGAGCATCCTGGCCGAGAGCGGCGCGAGCCTCGCTGGCGCGCGGACCAGCATAGGGGTTGTAAATGCCGTCGAAGACCTGCTGGATTCCGTCTACCGTGATGTAGTTTTCTACATTCTTGCGGAAATAGCCGACCGACACGTAGCTGGCGTTGCCATAATACCATTCGGCCGAAGCATCGAAGTTCTCCGATTTGAATGGCAGCAGGCTGGGGTTGCCACGCGCACCGTCGCCGCCGTCGAGACGGAATAGCGGGTTGAAGTTCGTACCACCCTGCAATTGGTCGTACGATGGGCGCGTAATCGTGTGGCTGTAGGAAGCACGCAGGATCACGTCACTGATCGGTTCGATATCGAAGTCGACATTGGGAAGCCAGAAATCGTAGCTGCCCTTTACGCGTGTGAAATCACGCTCTTCAGCGAAGTCGATAAAGAACTCGTTGGCTGCAACCCAGGCAGTGCCTTCAGGCAGGATGCTCAGGCCGGACGAATCAATATCGGTGGCTTCGTAACGAAGGCCCGTGATGAGGTTCGCCGCACCGGCACCGACATCGAAGCTGAAAGTCGCTTCTACGAAGGGTGCGATGGTCGTCTCGTTGATCCTGCGATCGACGGTCTGTTCCGCGAGGCAAGTTCCGGCGATCGAGCTTCCGTTGGCCGGGTTGCTACAAATCTGGAACTCGCTTTCGAGGATATCGACAACCCGTTCGACATCAAAGCCATAGAAGCTTTGGATGATGTTCGGGCTGTCCACGCCTTCGAGCCCGCGGAATGCGTCGCGCACATCGATCTCGTAGAAAAGATCGTCTGGAAGCGTTTCGGGAGTACCGAGGCCGCCCCAAGTGTCGTTCTGGATGAAGCCATAGGCCGACTGGACCCGGTTGTCCGTATACGTGACGCCAAAGTCGAGCGAGTCGAGGAAGGAGTCCGTTTCCGGCGTGTAATTACCGCTCAGCTGAACCTGGTCGATTTCGTCCTTGAAGTAGGCATTCCGGAATGCGTTGCCCGTCGCGAAACGCAGCGAGGGATCATTGGAATCGATGCCCGGAGCGTTCACGTAGGAAATGACCGGAAGGTAGGTGTCGAAATCGATACGCTGCTCGGCCAGACCGAAGACTGCAGTGCCAACCGAAAGGTTCGAACCGTAGGGCAGGGTAGGCTTGGATTCCGCGCTCGACGTGTGAGCATCGAGGACGAACGTCACGCCGCCGGGGCCTTGCCATTCGATGTTTCCACCCAAAGAGTGGTTGAGCGAACGGTTGGCTGTGAGCGAGCCGCTGTAGGAAAGATCCGACGGATTTGCGCCGAAATTTTCGGAATAGAACAGCGGTCCTGCTACAGGACCGTCGGTCCAGGCGCTGGAAGTGGTCACGTGGTTGAACCAGATGCCGACCGAGCTTTGCGCCGCTTCGACGGTGTTCTGCGAGAAGGTGTAGTCCAGCGTTGCCGTCACATTGTCGCCGAGCTTGGCCTGCAGCACGGCCTGGCCGTTGATGCGCTCACGTTCGATGTTGGTAACGTTGTAGGAACCGTTCTGCGGGACCGCGTATACATCGGTCGCGCCGGGGCGGTTTTCCTGCAGATTGTAGTTGCCGCGCCAGTCATTGCCCGGATCGCAAGGCACCGCGCCCCATTCGTTCTCGTAATCGCTACCACAGCCGAGATAGCCATCGCGGAATTCGCTGAAGAACTGGTTGAAGCCGGAATTGCGCTTCTGGTAGCTGCCCGAGACCGCGATACCAATACGATCATCGTTGAAGGTAGTGCTGATGATGCCCGAAACTTCAGGCGTGATGCTGACATCGCCGTTTTCGGAATCATCGTAGACACCCTTGGCGGCTACGCTTCCGCTGAAGCCCGGATTGTCGAGCGGACGCGGGGTGCGAATATTGATCGTCGAACCGATACCGCCCGAAGGCACGGTGGCGCGACCGGTCTTGTAAACTTCGACCGATGCGACTGCTTCAGATGCGAGGTTGCCGAAATCGAATGAACGTGACGACGGCGCGCTGGCGCCATCACCAAGGGTCGAGGTGGGCATCTGGCGGCCGTTAAGCGTAACCAAGTTGTATTCCGGACCGAAACCGCGAACGGTGACGCGTGCGCCTTCGCCGTTTTCTCGGTCGATCGAGACACCGGTGATGCGCTGAAGCGACTCAGCCAGGTTGGTGTCCGGGAATTTGCCGATGTCTTCGGCCGAGATTGCGTCGACAACACCCTGCGCATTGCGCTTGATATTCATCGAGTCACGAAGCGAAGCGCGGATACCGGTGACAACGATGACGTCGTCTTCAACGATTTCCTCTGCCGCTTCTTCATTCGCAGTAGCGTCCTGCGCTGCTGCTTGCGTGGCGCCGAAGCCCAATGCCACAACCGATGCCCCTGCCAAGAATTTGGCAAAAGAGGGCTTACGTCCAAAAGCCATCTGTGATTCTCCTCCCAAGACATGCACTTAGCGTACATGCAAAGCTAATTGTGAACGTTCACCTATTTGATAACGTTCATTCGGTCAATTCCGACGGGGAAGTGTGAGGACAAATTGCGTGTTGTGTTGCATTCTTGTTGCATAATGTTGTCACGCCTACCCATTGCCCTTCTGCGCAGCCCGCGTTAGCGCGATCACCGATGTTCGATCCACAGGCTTTCCGCAGCGCATTGGGCTCTTTTGTAACCGGCGTCACGATTGTGACGGCGCGGGACGAGGATGGTCGGCCGGTTGGCTTGACCGCCAACAGCTTCAATTCGGTCAGCCTCGATCCGCCGATGGTCTTGTGGAGCCTGTCGCTTCACTCGGGTAGTTTGCCCGTCTTCCGCGAGGCGGAATGCTGGGCAGTCCATGTGCTGGCCGCAGACCAGCAGGCCATGTCCGACAGGTTCGCACAGCCGCGCCAGGACAAGTTTGACGGCCTCGACATCGCCGATGGCCCTGAAGGCGCACCGCTGATCGAAGGCTATGCCGCACGCTTCGGCTGCCGCGCCCGGTTCGAATACGAGGGCGGCGATCATGCGATCTTCCTGGGCGAAGTCATCGATTTCGAGCGCCGCGAGGCCGAACCGCTGATCTATCACTCGGGCGGCTACAGCCGCCTGATGCGAGCGCCGACCGGCGAAGACCTCGAGCACGAAGGACTTGCTGAAAAGGGCGCTGACGGACTTGCCCTTACGGAACGCGGCACCGAGTTGCTCGCCGCATTGGAGCGGCTAGCGAAGCGCTAGACTCCTTCCGCTTGCCCCGATACCGGTTGCGAAAAGCAACCAGCGAGAGAGGCAGGCATCATGAAAACGCGCATCACCGAAATGTTCGGTATCAAGCATCCCATCATCCAGGGCGGCATGCACTATGTCGGATTTGCAGAGATGGCCGCTGCCGTTTCCAATGCTGGCGGGCTCGGCATCATTACGGGCCTGACGCAGGGTACCCCTGAAAAGCTGGCCAATGAAATCGCACGCTGCAAGGACATGACCGACAAGCCATTCGGCGTGAACCTGACCTTCCTGCCGACGGTCAATGCGCCCGACTATCCGGGTCTTGTCCGCGTCATCATCGAAGGCGGTGTGAAAATCGTCGAGACTGCGGGCAACAATCCAGCGCAGGTCCTGCCCTTCTTCAAGGATGCGGGCGTCAAGGTCATTCACAAATGCACCAGCGTTCGCCACAGCCTCAAGGCGCAGTCGATCGGCTGCGATGCGGTGAGTGTCGACGGTTTTGAATGCGGCGGTCACCCGGGCGAAGACGATATCCCGAATATGATCCTGTTGCCGCGCGCAGCAGACGAGCTGGAAATCCCGTTCGTGGCCAGCGGCGGGATGGCCGACGGGCGCAGTCTTGTGGCCAGCCTCGCGATGGGCGCGGACGGCATCAACATGGGAACGCGCTTCATCGCGACCAAGGAAGCGCCGGTGCATGAAAACGTGAAGAAGGCGATTGTCGCAGCCTCCGAACTCGACACCCGCCTCGTGATGCGTCCGCTTCGGAACACCGAGCGCGTGATGACCAATGATGCGGTCGAAGAACTGCTGCGGATCGAAAAGGAAAAAGGCGACGACCTAAAATTCGAAGACGTGATCGAACAGGTTGCTGGTGTCTATCCGCGCATCATGACCGAAGGCGACATGGATGCAGGCGCGTGGTCGTGCGGCATGGTTGCGGGCCTGATCAATGACATCCCGACCTGCCAGGAACTGATCGACGGCATCATGGCCCAGGCCGAGGAGATCATCACCCAGCGCCTCGCCGGTTTCCAGAACGCCTAAGGGACGCGGACAGATGCTCGATACAAGCAAGCGCTTCGCCTATAACGATGACCATGAGGCTTTTCGCGGCACAGTGCGCAAGGTCTTCGCCGAACACATGACCCCGTTCCTCGACCAGCACGAGGAAGAAGGAATTGTCGGCCGCGAAGCGTGGAAGGCGCTGGGCGAGGCGGGAATGCTCTGCCCCACCGTGGCTGAGGAGAATGGCGGCCTTGGCCTCGATTTCGGGTTCAACTGCGTCATTGCTGAAGAGCTGTCGTACCTCGGCTCATCTGCCGGTTTCACTTTGCAGAACGACATTACCGTCAATTATTTCGAACGGCTCGGTACGGACGAGCAGAAGGCGAAATACCTGCCCGGCATGGTGTCCGGCGACATTATCACCGCCATCGCCATGACCGAACCGGGCGCAGGGTCCGACCTTCAGGGCGTGCGTACGACCGCGGTGCTCGACGGCGACGAATGGGTGATCAACGGGTCGAAGACCTACATCACCAACGGCCAGAACGCTGATTGCGTAATCGTCGTGTGCAAGACTGATCCGACCCAGGGCGCCAAGGGAACCAGTCTCATCCTCGTGGATGCCGGCACCCCCGGGTTCGAGCGCGGACGCAATCTCGACAAGATCGGCCAGCACGCGGCTGACACGTCGGAATTGTTCTTCAGCGATTGCCGTGTGCCCAAGGATAACCTGCTCGGCGGGGAAGGGCGGGGCTTTATCCACTTGATGGAAGAGCTGCCGCAAGAGCGCCTGTCGATTGCCGTTGGCGCGCAAGCTGGGGCTCAGCGTGCGTTCGATGAGGCGGTGAAGTTCACGAAGGACCGCAAGGCCTTCGGGCGCACGGTGTTCGAATTCCAGAACACCAAGTTCGTGCTCGCGGACCTCGCTGCCAAGCTGCAGGTCGGCTGGGCGCATCTCGACTGGGCAATCCAGCGCCACCTGAAGGGCGAGCTTACTACGGACGAAGCCAGCGCTGCCAAGCTGTGGCACACGGACCTGCAATGGGAATGCTGTGACCAGTCGCTCCAGCTGCATGGCGGCGCAGGGTATATGAACGAATATCCCATCGCCCGTTTGTGGCGTGATGCCCGCGTCCAGCGCATTTATGGCGGCACGAACGAGATCATGAAGGAAGTCGTCAGCCGCGCGATTTAAGGAGAGAGAAATGACCGATCCGCTCGATTTTTCAGGCAAGACCGTCCTCGTGGTGGGAGGGACCAGCGGGATCGGCAACGGCATCGCTCACGGTTTCCGCGAACATGGCGCAGATGTGCATGTCACGGGCACGCGCGCCAAGGCAGAAGATTACTCGGCAGAGGATGGCAGCGTGATGGAGGGCCTGACCTTCCATTCGCTGGATGTAGCGGACCGGGCAGCAGTCGATGCATTCCCATGGCCTGAGCGGCTCGACGTGGTTGTCCTGTGCCAAGGCATCGCGCGGTATAATCGCGAGGAATTCGGCCGCGAGGGCTGGGACGCCGTCATGGCGGTCAATCTCGACTCGCTGCTCGATTGCGCCAACGCTGTTCGCGGCAAGCTTGCCGAGACGGATGGCTCCATGATCATCATCAGTTCCATCGGCGGCTACCGAGGCCTGATTGGCAACCCTGCCTATGGCGCCAGCAAGGCAGCCGCGATCAGCATGGTCAAATCGCTGGGTGTGGCGTTTGCCGCCGAGGGTATCCGCGTCAACGGTATCGCGCCCGGATATGTCCATACGAAGATCAACGACGCATTCCTTGGCAATGAAAAATTCCGCGATGCCACGATTGCGAGCACTCCGCGCGGGAGGCTGGGCTTGCCGCAGGACATGGCCGGTGTGGCCCTGTTCCTCGCCTCGCCACTGGCCGATTATGTGGTGGGCCAGACGATCAGCGTCGATGGCGGCCTGAGCGTAGGGAATTAAGGCGGTGGAATACATCAATCTTGGCCGTTCCGGCCTCAAGGTCTCGCGTCTGTGCCTTGGCTGCATGAGCTATGGTGATACCTCCCGCGGCTGGCACGGTGACTGGGTGCTGTCCGAAGACGAAAGCCGCCCGTTCATTCGAGAGGCGGTTGAGGCAGGCATCAATTTCTTCGACACGGCGAACATGTATTCGATGGGCGCATCCGAAGAGGTGGTCGGCAAGCTGCTCCCGGAATTCGCTCACCGTGATGAAATCGTGCTAGCGACCAAGGCGTTCCTGCCTTGGCGGCAGGCGCCCAATGCAGGCGGGCTATCCCGCAAGAGCCTGATGCAGGCAATGGATGACAGCCTGACCAGGCTGAACATGGATTATGTCGATCTCTACCAGATCCATCGCTGGGACGAGAGCACTCCGATCGAGGAAACGATGGAGGCGCTGCATGACATCGTGAAGGCCGGCAAGGCCCGTTACATCGGCGCATCCAGCATGGCGGCGTGGCAATTCGCCAAAGCGCAGGAAGTGGCGCGCGCCAATGGCTGGACGCCGTTCATATCGATGCAGAACCACGTGAACCTGCTCTACCGCGAGGAAGAGCGCGAGATGATTCCGCTATGCCGCGATCAGGACGTGGGCATCATCCCGTGGTCACCGCTGGCACGCGGAAAACTGGCGCGGGCGTGGGATGAAAGCACGGTCCGCAGTGAAACCGATGGCTTCGGCAAGATGCTCTACACCCAGAATGTCGATGCTGACCGCGAAGTGGTGGAAGCGGTCGGGGCGATTGCCGAAGATCGCGGCGTCTCGCGCGCAACCGTGGCTCTGGCATGGCATTTTGCCACGCCAGGTATAACTGCGCCAATCATCGGTGCGACCAAGGAAGGCCACATTGGCGCTGCCGTGGATGCGATGACGCTCGGCCTGACGAAGGAAGAGGTCGCGCGGCTGGAAAAGCCCTATCGGCCCAAGACGCCTGTCGGGGTGCAGTCGACCGCGCCGCAGAACTGGTCGCTTACTCTCAAGGCCGAATAGCTTCAGGCGCAAAAAATCCCGCCCGGCGCTTTGCAAAAACCGGGCGGGATCGTGTGGCACCGCTATTCGAGGGGGATGCTCATTGGCAGCGGCGCCGAACCGCGTGATCAACCGGGCAGGAACACACCATCGGTTACATGGATCACGCCGTTTGTGGTCTTGACGTCGGCCTGCGTCACCTTGGTTTCGCGGCCTGCGCCATCGGTGATGACGATCGTTTGGCCGTCGAAGCTTGCCGACAGGGTTTCGCCTGCGACCGTCTCGAATTCATAGCTTCCGCCTGCCTGATTGATTGCGGCGGCAAGCTTGGCTGCCGGAATGCGTCCTGCAACCACGTGGTAGGTCAGAATGGTCTGGAGCTGGCCCTTGTTCTCTTCCATCAGAAGCGTGTCCACCGTGCCGGCTGGCAATGCTGCGAAGGCATCATCGGTCGGCGCGAAAACGGTGAAGGGTCCCGGCGAGGACAAGGTGTCGACAAGGTCTGCGGCCTGTACGGCTGCGACCAAGGTGTTGTGCACTCCGGTGCTTACTGCTGCCTCTACGAGGTTCGGCTGACTCATCTCGGAATGCTTACCGTGATTATGTGCCAGCGCGGGGCTTCCTGCGGCGAGGGCAAAGCCACCCATCGCGAGGATTGATGCGGTAGCGGCAGCCTTAAGCTTGGTCGAAATTGTCATCTTGATTCTCCTGATCAGGCAAGCCCGTCCATCTTGCGTGCAGGAGTTACGGAGCGTGACGCCCCGCGGATGCAAAAAAGATTCAGATTTTTCTGAGCAAGCCTTCTGCCACGACCGGACCGGCATCAAGACCTTCCGGTTTGCCGCCCAAAGGCTCGCGCGTGAGGAGCAGGGGTGAACCATCTGCCACCCGTGATGCTACCGCCGGATCCAGCTTGACGCGGCGCTCTTCGCCCGGAACGACCACGCCCAGCGACATAAGCGGGCTGTCATCACCCGGCACGAGCCACAATTCATGATCGTGCACGCCGTCAGCGGCAATCCCGCTCGCCGAAACGAGCAATTCGCTGCGATCTGGCAGGTAAGTGACGGCAAGCCGCAGGTCGGTGTCGGCAATCGGGATCGAGGCTGCCAGCGGCGCTTGCTCGACCGGTTGAGTGACCGGTGCGGTCTTGAAGGTGAATGCAAACACGGCGATCGCCGCAGCTGCGGCAGCGCTTGCACCGCCGAACCACTGCCAGCGGCGCAGCTTGGTCTTGAGTTCGACGACTTCTGCACTGGGCATCGACACGCCCAGATCGGCCTCGATCCTTTTCCAGACATCTTCGCGCGGAGTGGCAGGCGGGATATTGTCGAGCAGCGGGGCAAGCTGCGACTGCCAGCGTTCCACCATTGCTGCGAATGCCGGATCACTGGCTTCGCGACCACGGGCGGCCATGAGGTCCTCGCCCTCAAGAAAGCCAAGTGCGAATTCCGCGGCGAGAATTTCGTCATCGGGGCGGTCGGTATCGGTCATTCGCCCTTCTCCAGACAGGATTTGAGCCGGGTTAGCGCCCGGCGGATACGGCTTTTCATCGTCCCCAGCGGGGTGCCGGAACTCTCGGCAAGTTCGGCATAGGTGCGGCCTTCGAAGAATGCCGAACGAATGGCGTGGCGCGGTTCTTCGTCCAGCGTCTCGATGCAGGTGTGAACGCGCGCATCGTTTTCGGCGTCGATCATCATCGCATCGGCCAGCGGAGCACTGTCAGCGATCGGCGCGGCTTCTTGTTCGCTGACGCTGCCCTTGCGGACCTTGCCGGTGCGCAGGCGGTCGATTGCTCGGTTACGTGCGAAAGTGGCAAGCCATGCAATCGGGCTGGCCTTCTTCGGGTCATAACGGCCGGCGCGGCGCCATAGGTTGATATATACGTCCTGCAATGCGTCTTCTGCTTCTTTCTCGTCTCCCAAGATACGCAAGCAGATGCCAAATAGCTTCGCGGAGGTGGCGCGATAGATTTCCTCCAGCGCGCCGCGGTCACCGCCGGACAGGCGGGCCATCGCCGCTTTCAAGCGTTCGCGCGCTTCGCTGCTGGCGGGCTTCATCAGCAGTCCGCCTGACCATGATCCGGAGCGGTCTCGATCTGGATGGTCGAGTGGTTGATCCGGTGATCATGCGAGAGGCCGTGAGCCGCTTCGCGCAGGAATGCATCTCCCGGATGGCCGTCCGGCATGACGAGATGTGCAGTCAAAGCCGTCTCCGTGGTCGACATTGGCCATATATGCAGATGGTGCACGCCGCTTACCCCTTTGAGAGAGGAGAGATAGCCGCGGACTGCCTTTTCGGAAATGCCTTTCGGGACTGCGAGCAGGCTCATGGAAACGCTGTCCTTGAGCAGGCCCCAGGTGCCCCAGGCAATGACGAGGACGATTAGCAGGCTGACAGCCGGGTCGATCCATTGCGCGCCTGTAAGGATGATCGCGATACCGGCGAGGACAACCCCGAGACTGACCAGGGCGTCTGCAGCCATGTGCAGGAAGGCGCCCCGGATATTGATGTCGTGCTTGCGCCCGCGCATGAAAAGCATGGCAGTGCCGGCATTGATGGCGATGCCGATACCGGCAACAATCACCATCGTCATGCCTGCTACGGGTGCCGGGTCCGACAGTCGGTGCAGCGTTTCATAGGCGATTGCCCCGATCGCGATGAGAAGCAGCGCTGCATTCGCGAGCGCCGCGAGGATAGTGGAGCTCTTGTATCCATAGGTGAACCGCTCATTCGGTGGGCGCTTGGCAGCGACACTGGCCCCCCATGCGAGCAGTAGGGCGAGGACATCGGACAGATTGTGCCCGGCATCCGCGATCAACGCCATGGACCCGGAAATCCAGCCATAAATGACTTCGATGATGACGAAGCCGGTATTCAGCACGACGCCGATCAGGAATGCATTGCCGAAATCCTTCGGAGCATGGGCGTGTCCATGATCGTGACCGTGATCGCTTTCGTGGCTGTGCCCTAAACCCAAAGTCTGTCGCTCCCCATGCGTATGCGCCTTCCGCCTATCCGTTATCTCATCGTGATCTCAAGAGAAAATACAAATAAAACAGAACGATACGGAATAACACATCTGCAATGTTATAACATTATTTATGGCGCGCAAGAGGGTAAGCGCCTGAGCGCATTCGGGAATTGTCTGAGCAGCGATGGATTAATCGTACACGCAGGCGTCCAGACCATCGCGGCGAACCACGCCAACGCGGGCGGCGATTGTATTGCCGTGCCGACGCAGCCATCCGGATGGATTGGTGACCGAGCGTTTCTGCGGCAACGGCAGTGCAGCTGCCATCCGCGCGGCCTCGAGCGGGGTAAGGCGCGCAGCCGATTTGCCGAAGTACCGCTGTGCCCCGGCTTCGGCGCCGTAGGTCCCGATGCCGGTTTCCGCGACGTTTAAATAAACTTCCATGATCCGCCGCTTGCCCCAGATTTTCTCGATTAGCACGGTGAAATAGGCCTCCAGCCCCTTGCGGAAAAAACCGCCACCCTGCCACAGAAACACGTTCTTGGCCGTTTGCTGGCTGATGGTGGAGCCGCCCCGGATCCGGCCGCCTTTCGAGTTCTGTTCGATCGCCTTTTCGATGGCTTCGCGGTCGAACCCGTCGTGACTGCAGAATTTGCCGTCTTCCGCAGCGATAACCGCGCGGACCATGTTGCGATCAATATCGGAAAGCGGTTCCCAGTCCTTGGTGATGCCGTCGCCGTTCATGATCATCGTTGCAGTCACCGGCACCGGCACGAATTTGAATAGCAGCACCAACGCCAGGCTGAGGCCGAGAAAGCCGATGAGGAACTTGAGCAGGAAACGGACGACCAATCGCATGGCGCGGCTCTACTGCGGTGGTCTCCCGGGTGCAATCGGATGCTTGTCGATTGATACGATGCGTGCTCTTCTTCTCACTAGGCATTCAGGGAGATGGAAATGCTACTCGGAAAATATTGGGCAAGTGCAGCGTCGGTCGCGGTATTGTGGGGCGCAGTGCCCGTAAGCGCTGACACCGGCGAGATCGCGGCGGCGGTGGAGCAGGATTACGCCAATCACCTCGAAGCGCTGTTCGTTCATTTCCACGAAAATCCCGAACTTTCATTCCTTGAAACCAATACGGCCAGGCGCATGGCGGCAGAACTGCGTTCCACCGGAATGGAAGTCACCGAAAACGTCGGCGGGACAGGCGTGGTCGGCATGGTTCGAAACGGACCGGGACCGCTAGTCATGTTGCGCGCCGACATGGACGGCTTGCCGCTACCGGAGAAGTCGGGGCTGCCCTATGCCTCCAGCGCTGTGCAAGTCGCCCAGGATGGCGCTGAATATCCCGTGATGCACGCGTGCGGCCACGATGTGCATATCACCTCGATGGTCGGCACAGCGCGCCAGTTGATGGCAATGAAGGACCAGTGGTCTGGAACGCTCATGTTCGTGGTGCAGCCTGCCGAAGAGCGGGTTGGCGGGGCCGAACTGATGCTCAAGGACGGATTATACGAACGCTTCGGCAAGCCGGATTATGCGCTCGCATTCCATGTCGATGCGGACATTCCGACCGGCAAGGTTTCCGGATCGGAAGGCATTGTCGGATCGAGCGCGGATTCGGTTGATATCGTCGTGCCCGGCATCGGCGCGCACGGTGCATCTCCCCACCAGGGGCGCGATCCTGTCTATATCGGTGCGCAGATCGTGACTGCGCTGCAATCGATCGACAGCCGTGAAATCGGCCCGCTTACGCCGGTCGTGGTGACCGTGGGCGCATTTCATTCGGGGACCAAGCACAACATCATTTCGGACGAGGCGCGCCTCCAGCTTACGGTGCGGGCCAATGATGAGGAAATCCGAGCGCAAACCCACGCCGCGATCGAACGGATCGCGGTCAACATTGGCCGCGCCCACGGGTTGCCCGAAGATCTCCTGCCCCGCGTGACGCGAACCGAAGGCACGCCGGTCACGGCAAACGATTCGGCATTGGCGCGGCGCCTGAACGCCGTAATGATCGACGCATTCGGTGAAGATGGGTTCGAGCCTGCCGTGCAGACCGGGATGGGCGCGGAAGACTTCGCTTATTTCGTGACAAAGGAGCAGGGCGTTCCCGGCTACTATTTCGCGGTCGGCGGCACACCTCCCGAAGATTTTGAGGCTGCGGCGAACGGCGGCCCGCCCGTTCCCAGCCACCATTCCCCGCTGTTCAAGATCGCTCCGAAGGAATCGGTAACGCTGGGCACCCAGGCGATGATCGCCGCCGTGTTGGACCTTGCTCCGGCGCCATAAGCCAGCGACCGACGAAAAAGGCCGCCCGTCCTCATGGACCGGCGGCCTTTATTTCTTGTGGCGGTGTGACGTCAGGCGACGCCCGGCATCAGCCTTTCGCCCGCAATGGCTTTCATCGCCTTCTGCAGCTTCTCGAATGCACGCACTTCGATCTGGCGGATGCGTTCGCGGCTGACGCTGTAGACCTGCGAGAGCTCTTCAAGCGTCTGCGGATTATCCGTCAGGCGGCGTTCGGTGAGAATGTGCTTTTCACGCTCGTTCAGGCTGTCCATCGCATCCACGAGCATTTCGTGGCGGACTTCCTTTTCTTCCGCATCGGCGACGGTTTCATCCTGAAGCGGACGGTCATCCGTCAGCCAGTCGAGCCATTCGCCCGATCCTTCTTCGCCATTGCGCATCGAGACGTTCAGCGAGCCATCGCCGCCCATCATCATCCGGCGGTTCATGTTAATCACTTCCTGCTCGGGCACGCCGAGGTCGGTTGCAATCTTGTTCACATCGTCCGGGTGAAGATCGGTATCCTCGTAAGCATCGAGGTTCTTCTTCATGCGGCGCAAGTTGAAGAACAGCTTCTTCTGCGCAGCGGTGGTGCCCATTTTGACAAGGCTCCACGAACGCAGGATGTATTCCTGGATGCTCGCCTTGATCCACCACATCGCATAGGTCGCAAGACGAAAACCGCGATCGGCTTCGAACTTCTTGACGCCCTGCATCAGGCCAACGTTGCCTTCGGAGATAAGATCGGAAACCGGCAGGCCATAGCCGCGGTAACCCATCGCAATCTTCGAGACGAGGCGCAGGTGCGAGGTAACGAGCTGCGCAGCAGCTTCGGGATCCTCGTGCTCCTCGTAACGCTTGGCGAGCATGTATTCCTGCTCTTGCGTGAGAATCGGGAATTTCTTGATCTCGGATAGATAGCGGTTGAGGCTCTGCTCACCGCCGAGCGCCGGAACGCTCAAAGATTTGGAATTAGTCACTTTAACCCTGACCTTTCTAGCGTCGACCTCTGTTGCCGGACCCCTGATGGGCATCCGGTCTCTCGGGCCACTTGATTACATATACCGGAGTGTGCAGCGAAATGCACTTAGCTTTCGTCGATTTCAACGAGCG
The DNA here is from genome assembly GCF_019711355.1 of Qipengyuania psychrotolerans. Taxonomy (NCBI): domain Bacteria; kingdom Pseudomonadati; phylum Pseudomonadota; class Alphaproteobacteria; order Sphingomonadales; family Erythrobacteraceae; genus Qipengyuania; species Qipengyuania psychrotolerans. Next base: position 1,957,978 of record NZ_CP081297.1, on the reverse strand, counting down.
GTTTCGTCGATCAGTTCCCGTATATCTGCAGGTAATTCCGCCCTGAAATCCACGGTTTCACCGCTGATAGGATGTCTAAACCCGAGTCTGGCCGCGTGGAGGGCCTGGCGGCGGAAATCCAGCGTGTCGAGAAGGGGCTTGAGTGCCTTTGGCGTGCTTCCGTATATCGGGTCCCCTAATAGCGCATGGCCAATTGACGCACAGTGAACGCGGACCTGGTGAGTGCGCCCGGTTTCGAGCCTGCATTCGATGAGCGCAGCATGGTTCAGGCGCTGGATCGTCTCGTAATGTGTGACGGCAAGCTTGCCTCTCGCCGACTTGTCGGGGAGCACCGCCATCTTCTTGCGGTCCTTGTCGGATCGCCCGATTCGGCCAGAGACGGTCCCAGATGGCGGGTTCGGCTGGCCGCCGCACACGGCGAGATAGCGGCGGGTGATCGAATGATCGGCGAACTGCGCCGCCAGCCCTTCGTGCGCGGCATCGGACTTCGCCACGACCAGCAACCCGCTCGTATCCTTGTCGATCCGGTGAACGATGCCGGGACGCTCAACCCCGTTGATGCCCGATAATTGACCACGGCAATGATGCAGCAGGGCATTCACCAGCGTGCCATCCCGATTGCCGGCTGCAGGGTGAACCACCATTCCGGCTGGCTTGTTGACCACCAGCAGATCGGCGTCCTCGAACACGATATCGAGCGGGATATCCTGCGCGGGAGTGTCGAGCGGCTCGGCCGGAGGCAGGGCTATCCGCCAGTTCTCTTCGCCTTGGACCTTGGCAGAGGGCGATTTTGCGAGCGTTTTGCCGATTGTGACCGCGCCTGCGGCAATCAGGCCCTTGATGCGCTCACGCGACAAACCGCTCGCCTCGGCCAACGCCTTGTCGAGGCGGCCAGGAGCGGTGAGGTTTCCGCTGAGGATTTCGGGCAAAGACATGCTAGAGCCATGGGCGATGACGCTCGAAGTCTCAAGTCAGGTAATGGAAGCCATGATTGCCGAGGCGGCGGCCGTGTACCCGCGCGAATGCTGCGGCATACTGCTGGGCGAGGGGGCGGTCATCACCGCGATACTGCGTGCAGAGAATGTGCACGGCGATCCGGTAAAGCACTTCGAAATCGATCCGCAAGCACTGGTGGATGCCCACCGCGCTGCTCGAGCAGGCGGGCCGCAGGTACTGGGCTATTACCATTCTCACCCCAACGGCCTGGAGCGGCCATCATCGCGCGATCTGGACATGGCGGCGCGCGACGGGGCGGTGTGGGCGATTATCGCGGCGGGCGGAGTGACCTTCTGGCGTCTGGGGGATGCAGGCTTCAGCGCGCTTCCCTATGTGCTTTCACACCGCTAGGGAGGCGGGGAACCATTCGCACCCGACGGGCCACACATGACTGACATCAATCCTACCGACCTTGCGGCAATGCTTTGCTCGCGCTTGTGCCACGATATGCTCAGCCCCGTGGGCGCAATGAGCAACGGGCTGGAATTGCTGGCCATGGAAACCGATCCCGAAATGCGGGAAAGCGTAATGGGCCTGCTCGAGCAGAGCGCGGCAATCTCCACCACCAAGCTGAAGTTCTTCCGCCTCGCCTTCGGCGCAGCCGGCGGGTTTGGCGAACGGGTTGATGTGGAAGAGCCCAAGGCGCTCATCCAGGCCCTGATTGCCGAGAAACCGAATGTCCAAATCAACTGGGCGCTCGAAACCGGGAATTTGGGCAAGCCTGCGGTCAAAGTGCTGCTGAACTTCGCTCAGATCGCTATCGATGCACTTGTTCGCGGCGGCACACTCGATATCGGCGCGGAAATCCGTGACGGTGCGTGCGAAATCGTAGTCCGTGCAGCGGCCGCGAAAATCGCGTTCGACGACGTGATCGGCAAGGCGCTCGAAGGCAGCCTCGATCCTTCCGAGATTACCAGCCGCACCGCAGCCGCGCACATGATCGCGCTGCTGGCTGAACAGTGCGGCGGCGGACTGCAATATGCGCGCACCCAGGATGCGTTGGTGCTTGGCGCAGTGATGCCCGAGGGCGAAGGATTGATCGGTTGAGCTCGGATTTCGGAAAGCTCGGAGACGGTCTCCCGGTCAGCAAGGACGAGCTGGTCGATCGCGAAGTGCTCTCGCCAAATCACGACGAACGCAAACTGCCGATATCCATGCTGGTGATCCATTACACCGAAATGGAAGACAAGGGCTTCGCGATCGAACGTCTATGCGATCCGGAAGCCAAGGTGTCCGCGCATTATCTGATCGGCGAACACGGCGAAGTCGTGCGGCTGGTGCCCGAAGCTAAGCGGGCCTGGCATGCAGGCCTGTCATACTGGCGCGGCCACAAGGACGTGAACTCTGCCAGCATCGGCATCGAGCTTGATCATCCGGGCCACAAATACGGCTACCGCGAATTCAACGAGGCTCAGTTCGAGGCGCTCGTTCCGCTGGTGGCGCGCATCGTGAAGGAATTCGACATTCCGCGCGCCAATGTCGTCGGCCATTCCGACGTCGCCCCGGCGCGCAAGATCGATCCGGGCGAGCTTTTCCCGTGGGACCGCCTTGCCGAATACGGATTGTGCCTCCCACGTCCCAAGAAATTGGAGCGCGGCGATCCGTTCGACAATGATGCCAGCTTCTATCTCGCGCTTGAACGCTTCGGATATGATATTTCCGATGGCCACAAGGCGGTAGAAGCCTTCCAGCGCCGCTGGCGCCCGGAAAAGATCAATGGCCAGATCGATGGCGAGGTTCGCGCGATCCTATTCCAGCTGCTGCTCGACCGTGACCGGGGCCTGACACGCTGAGCGCAGCTGCAAGCTTTCGCGATGAGCTTTCGCGGACGAAATCCTTCAATATCGGCGGCTTCCCAGAGGCCGCTCTTGTGCCTATATGCCATCGTGCCAGGGGGCCGGGCAGCCGCGTGACTTCGGTCGCGAGGAAAGTCCGGGCTCCACGAAACAAGGGTGGCGGGTAACGCCCGCCGTGGGCAACCATAGGGAAAGTGCCGCAGAGAGCAGACCGCCGATGGCCTCCTCGGAGGATCAGGTAAGGGTGAAAGGGTGCGGTAAGAGCGCACCGGGGCGCTGGTAACAGGGCTCGCACGGTAAACCCCACCCGGAGCAAGGCCGAATAGGGGCGGCGCGTCTTCGCAAGAAGGCAGATGTGTTTTGCATCGACCGCCCGGGTTGGCTGCTTGAGCCGCGGAGCGATCCGCGGCCCAGACGAATGGCTGCCACTGCGGATACGGTCCGGTTATCGGATACCGTCTGCAGAGACAGAACCCGGCTTACAGGCCCCCTGGCGCTTTATTGCAATTAGTCGAAGTGGCGGATTTCGATTGTTTCGGAGTCGATCTGCACCGACTGGATCGAACGGCGCCGGTCGCCTTCGAGGACCAGGGCGGTCAGGCGTCCGGTGCGGAACGCGCCGGTGTCGATCCCGACCCGGTCGCCATTGTCTTCGATGTCCTCGAAAATCGTATGGCCATGAACCACGACATGGCTGAGCGGTTCGTCATGGTTGAGGAACCGGTCGCGAATCCACAGCAGATCCTTGCGCTTCTGGTCGTCCATGGCGCGCTTCGGATTGACCCCTGCATGGGCCAGGACATAGTCCCCCACCACGATCAGTTCCTCGAAGCTTTCCATGAAGGTCCGGTCATCCGCGGGGACCTTTTCGGTCATCACTTTCTGCACCTCGTCGAGCTGCATCCGGTTGTATTCCTTGCGCTTCACCCCGTAACTGAGGACCGTTTCGCGGCCGCCGTGGCGCAGGAAGTGGCGCAGGACTTCCTTGTCCTCGAAGCTTTCCAGGAACATCTCTTCGTGATTACCGGCGAGGTAGCGCACGTTCCGCGTATTGCCCCAGTCACGGGCAAGTTTGATCACGCCCGCACTGTCGGGTCCGCGGTCGACCAGATCGCCAAGAAACACGACGGTGGATTGCGCTGCACTGCATTTCGCATCGTCAGCCTCGATCGCTTCCTGCAAGGCTTCGAGGAGGTCGAGGCGCCCGTGAATGTCCCCGATCACATACCAGCGTTCACCATCAGGAACCCGCGCGACGCGCTTGGGCTTGGACGATTTCGAAAACATGTGGCGGAGAGCTTGGATCATGGGTGCAGTCTGTAGGGGGTTGCTTCGTGCGCAAGGCATTTAGGACACCTGCATCTTGCCAGCAAGCGATGAGCATCGCCTGAATATGTTCGCAGTTGCACAATAGCCACGCTTCATACGGCGATAGCGAAAAGTCGCGGTAGCGATCTTGCGCGGCGATGGGGTGTCCTGCAATATCATTGCGATTCGACCGAGGAGCCCTTTCACAATCGGGACCCGTCGGAACGCAGGTGGGACGAAGCACCAAACCGAACGCAAGGAGTTCGACTATGCTCACGTCCTTTCGCGGCCGCCTGGCCGTTTCGCTTGCCGCGCTTGCATGCGGCATTTCCACGCCAGCTTTGGCCCAGACCGTCCTGCCAGCCGAAGAGGTTGAGGATGATGGTACCGATACAGGCGCTTTCACCATTTCGGCCAATGCGTCCGTAACTACGGACTACCGTTTCCGCGGCGTATCGCTTTCGGCTGGCGACCCTGCCATCCAGGGCGGTGTCGATGTCGCACATGACAGCGGATTCTATGTCGGCATGTGGGCATCCTCGATCGAGGGCGGCCCTGCTTATGGCGAGCTGGAATTCGACGTCTACGGCGGCTGGTCCGGTCAACTGACCGACGCGGTCAGCATGGATGTCGGCCTGCTGTATTACGCTTACCCGTCCAATGATCTGGACGTCGATGTCGACTATTGGGAGCCCTATGCTTCGGTCGGCTTTAACCTTGGCCCCGCCGAGGCAACCGTCGGCGCAGCCTATGCTTTCGAACAGGATTCGCTGGGCGGGGATGATAACCTTTATATCTACACCGACCTCAGCACCGGCCTGCCCGGAACACCGCTGACGCTGTCGGGCCATCTTGGCTATACTGACGGTGTTCTCGCACCGCCTTTGCTGGCTGGGGATACGGACGATTCCGGACTGGACTGGTCAATCGGTGCCAGTATGTCGGCCAGCATTCTCGAGGTGGGCATTGCCTATGTCGGGGTCGAAGGGCCTTCCATCGACGGATTTACCGACGACACGATCGTCGCGACAGTAACCGCCAGTTTCTAGAACTCGCTGGCGGCCATCCCGGGGGCGCGTCCTTGTGGCGCGCCCCTTTCCGTTTGGAGCCGCTGCGCCTAAGTAGGCGCCATGGTCAAATATCTTCACACGATGATCCGGGTCTCGGATCCCGCCGCGACAGTCGCTTTCTTCGAACTCATCGGGCTGGAAGAGATCCGGCGCTTCGATAGTGAAAAAGGGCGTTTTACGCTGATCTTCCTCGCCGCTCCCGGTCAGCAAGGCTTGGCTGAAGTCGAGCTGACCTACAATTGGCCACCTGAAGATGGCAGCGCGGCGGAGCAGTACGACGGCGGGCGTAACTTTGGCCATCTCGCCTACCGCGTCGACAACATTTACGACACGTGTCAGCGGCTGATGGACGCCGGCCACACCATTCACCGGCCACCGCACGACGGACACATGGCGTTCGTGAAGACGCTGGACGGCATCTCCATCGAATTACTGCAAGAAGGCAATCTCGACCCTCAGGAACCCTGGGCCAGCATGCCCAATACCGGCAGCTGGTAAGAACCTCGGCTTACGCGGCATCCTCATTGAGATAAGGTGACTTCTCGTCATCGGGATGATCGGTCGTCATGCGCAGGATCGTATAACCGACCACTGCTGATATGAACGAACCCATCAGGATGCCGATCTTGGCTTCCTCGATCAGCAGCGCATTGCCTGCAAAGGCGAGGCCGGAGATGAACAGCGACATGGTGAAGCCGATCCCGCAAAGGATCGAAACGCCCCAGATTTCTGTCCAGGACGCACCGCTTGGCCGCGGCGCGAAGCCAAGGCGGTCGGCGACCCAGATTGCCGACAGAATGCCGACCTGCTTGCCGAAGAACAGGCCAGCCGCGATTGCCAGCGGCAGCGGGGCGAAGACGCCCGCCATTCCCAGTTCGCCGATTTCCACGCCGGCATTGGCAAAGCCGAATACCGGAACGATGAGATAGGCGCTCCACGGCGCGAGATTATGCTCGAGATGCTCGAGCATCGTATCATCGTCCTTGCCGCGCATCGGGATTGCGAGAGCTGCTACAACGCCGGCAATGGTGGCGTGAACGCCTGAATTCAGGACCAGGAACCAAAGGACTACGGCCATCAGCACGAACGGCGTGTAAGCGGATACTTTCGCCTTGTTCATGGCGAACATCGCTGCGGTCACTGCAGCTGCGGCCACTAGCCACACGATTTTGAGGTTGGCGGTATAGAACAGGGCGATGACCAGGACCGCACCGATATCGTCGACAATGGCCACGGTCAGCAGGAAGAGGCGCAGCGATGCTGGCACACGGCTGCCAAGCAAGCCCAGCACGCCCATGGCAAAGGCGATGTCGGTCGCGGCCGGAATTGCCCAGCCGCGCGTCAGGCCATCTGCGCCTTCGGCATTGACGAAAAACAGGTAGACCGCAGCAGGCACGATCATCCCGGCTGCCGCCGCGAGGATCGGCATTTTGCGCTGGTCATTGTCGGACAGCTGCCCCTCGATCCATTCGCGCTTCACTTCCAGCCCGACCACGAAGAAGAAGATCGCCATCAAACCATCGTTGATCCACAGGTGCAGCGTATTCAGTTTGAAAATATCAGCGCTGAACAGCTCGCCGTGAAAAAGATGATGGTAATCGTCGGCAAATACCGAATTGGCTGCAAGCATCGCGGCAATCGCCACGAGGATGAGCAGGATGCCCGCAGAGGCATCGCTCACAAAGAGCGCACGCACGGGGGCAAAGACAAGGCGGATCGGGGATGGCCGGTTATTCATATCGAGGTGCTCTCTTTCGTAAAGCATCGCGCGTTGCAAGAGGGGATTCCCCGCGTTAGGGAGCGCACAGGGGGATAAAGGGTTGCCGGTCGCACAATTCACGTTTGCCGAGTGGCTTGCGCTGCTCCAGCACGAGCTGTTGCTGCTCGCTGCGGTATTTTTCGCCATCGGGCTGCTGGACGAACTGGCCGTCGATGCCAGTTATGCCTGGCTTCGGATAACCGGCAGGGCCGAAACTCCCAGAATTCAGGATGATGGACGCGCCGATCAGCTGATGTCAGGAATGGCAGCGGTTTTCATCCCGGCCTGGGAGGAAGACGCCGTCATCGGTCCCACGCTGGCCCATGCGCTGAGGTCCTGGGTTTTAGACGAATTGCGCATCTATGTGGGCTGCTATCGCAACGATGCGCCCACCATCGCTTCTGTCGCCGCAATCGCGCGCGATGATGATCGGGTCAGGATTGTCATCGTCGGCGAAGATGGGCCGACCAGCAAGGCGCATTGCCTGAACCGGCTTTACCGGGCGCTTCGCGAAGACGAAGACCGCTCCCAGACCAAGGCGCACATGGTCGTGCTGCATGATGCCGAAGACATGGTCGATCCTGCCGCTCTGGCGCTTCTCGACCGCGAGATCTGGGAGAAGGATTTCGTCCAGCTCCCCGTCATGGCCTTGCCGCCATCGCATTCGAACTGGATTGCGGGTCACTATTCGGACGAGTTTGCCGAATCCCACGCGAAATCGATGGTGGTACGCGATGCCCTGGGCTGCTCCGTACCCGGCGCGGGTGTCGGCTCCGCGATAGCGCGCCCGATGCTGAGCCGGCTGGCAGCTGCGCACGGCGGGGAGCCATTTGCGCGGCACTCGCTGACCGAGGATTACGAATTGGGACAACGGATCGGCGCGCTAGGCGGACGCGGGTGTTTCCTGCGCGTTCGCACGGCTGAAGGACGTTTGGTCGCGACGCGTTCCTATTTCCCTTCGGACATTCGATCTGCCGTGCGACAGAAAACCCGTTGGACCCACGGCATCGCCCTGCAGGGGTGGGACAGGCTTGGCTGGCATGGTAAATTCGCGGATCGCTGGATGACACTGCGGGACAGGCGCGGGCCACTGGCAGCCATTCTCTTGGCGGTCGCCTATGCCCTCGTCTTGTCGGCGGTGTTCTCGCACATCCTGGTGGAGTTCGGGGCGATCGCTCCGCTTAAACCGTCGCCATTGCTGCAGTATTTGCTGGTATTCACTTTTGCCGGCCTGGTGTGGCGCTGCCTGATGCGCGCTGCTTTCACGGCACGAGAGTACGGCTTCTTCCAGGGCGTGATCGCAATCCCCCGAATACTGGTGTCGAATATCATCGCGATCATGAGCGGCCGCCGGGCGATTGCCGCCTACTGGCGCACCCTGCGCGGAGCACCTGTAGTCTGGGATAAGACCGACCACCGTGATCATCCCGCGCTGGCGCTTGAACCACAGGTGGCAGGATGAGCGTCCCGGCAGCCGGAAGGCGCGGCCAACCGCTGATATTCCTGTTTTGCCTGATTGGCGGCTGGGCGATGCTCCGCGTCGCGACGTGGGAAAACCCGTGGCCGCAGCAGCTGGTACCCGAATGGATCGCGCCGGCGATGGAGCAACTCGCACTCGCACCGGGCCCCCACACCGAACCGGCTGCTGGATCGCAGGTGTCGATGGCATCGGCCAAGGCTTTGACCGTAAAAACCAATTCCGCACCGCCTTTGTTCGCCGAAAGCACGCGTGAACTGCTGGACGCCCAAGCAATAGCGCGCGAATTTGCGATCGGCCGCACGGTTGCAGGACACAATCTTGTCTGGATGTCGGCAATGTCGCGGCTCCCTATGCCGAACACAGTGGCAGCGGTGCTTGATGGACGGCGAGAGGCCGTTCCCGCTCCATCATACGTGGACGATGGAGAGACACGTCCGGCGCGCTGGCGTTTCGATGGCTGGCTGCAATTGCGCGGCGGTACCAGCAATGCGGCCACTGGCGGCGTCCGTCCCGCATCTTATGGGGCCAGCCAACTCGGTGGCGTGCTTGCATACCGCTTGTTCCCGAGATCTCAGCGTGATCCGGCGATTTACCTGCGCGCCTCATCCGCATTGCGGGAGTCGGGAGAAAGCGAGGCTGCCGTAGGGCTGCGCGCTCGCCCGGTAACCGGCCTGCCAATGTCTCTCCATGCAGAGCTCCGCGCCACGCAGCGCCCAGGCCGGACCGAGCTCCGCCCCGCGGCATTCGCAGTTATTGGCTTCGAGGATCGCGACCTGCCGCTCGGTCTTGGCGCGCGCGGCTATGCCCAGGCGGGATACGTCGGCGGCACATTCGCGACGGGGTTCGCCGACGGACACCTGATTGTCGACTATCCCGTCGCCAGCTTCGACCTGGGCAATGTGCGGACCGGTGCAGGGGCGTGGGGCGGTATGCAGAAGGATGCTGCGCGAATCGATGTTGGCCCTACGGCCAGCGTCGATCTCGAATTTGGCGAAGTGCCCGCACGGGTCAGTGTCGACTACCGCATTCGCGTGGCAGGCGATGCGGAGCCCGGTAACGGACCTGCTTTGACCCTTTCGACGGGCTTTTGACACGGTTCAGCTTTAATAGAGAGTGACCCTGCGATAGGGCAGCGCAATGGATGTCTATCTCCCCATCGCGAACTTGTCAGTGGACGGCCTGTTCATTGTCGCGCTGGGCGTGCTTACCGGCGTCCTTTCCGGTCTGTTTGGCGTAGGGGGAGGCTTCCTGACCACGCCGCTGCTGATCTTCTATGGAATCCCGCCAACCGTAGCTGCTGCATCGGCTTCGACCCAGGTGACTGGCGCAAGTGTCTCGGGCGTGGTGGCCTATTCGAAACGGCGCGGGGTCGATTACCGCATGGGCGCGGTCATGATTGGCGGCGGGATAATCGGTTCGGGCATCGGTGCCCTCCTGTTCAATTTTTTCCGCGCGATCGGCCAGATCGATGTGGTTATCAACGCGCTTTATGTTGTGCTGCTAGGATCAATCGGTCTGCTGATGGCCAAGGAATCCATCCAGACCTTGCGGGGAAGCAGCGGGACACAGGTTGCACGGCGGCGGCATCACCCGCTGGTTGCCAGCCTGCCATTTCGGTGGCGGTTTTATGGTTCCGGCCTGTATATCTCCCCCCTCGCGCCGCTGATTGTCGGCGTGCTGGTCGGCATTCTTACCATGCTGATGGGCGTGGGCGGCGGGTTCATCCTGGTGCCGGCCATGCTCTACATTTTAGGGATGAGTTCGAACGTGGTCGTGGGTACCAGCCTGTTCAACATCCTGTTTGTGACCATTGCGACCACGATCATGCATTCACTGACCACCAAGGCGGTCGACATCGTGCTGGTGGCGCTGTTGCTGCTCGGATCGGTGTCCGGCGCGCAGATAGGTTCCCAATTCGCCGTGAAAGCGAAACCGGAAATCCTGCGGCTCGTGCTTGCCGCAATTGTTCTGGCGGTGGCGTTCCGGATGTTCCTCGGCCTGTTCTACCGGCCGGATGAAATCTACACGGTGTATCCGCTATGAGGGTGGCTCTCCTCCTGATTGCGGCCCTGTTCCTGATGGGGCAGCGGGATCCGGTGCTCGTTCCGGAGGTCTCGCAGCACGAAGTCCAGGTCCGGCAGGGGTTTGTCGGGCAGGAATTGCTGTTGTTCGGGGCGGTCCTCGATCCCACAGGTGCGGCGGGGCGCGATTACGATATCGTGGTGGTCCTGAAGGGGCCGAGCGAACCCATCCGCCTGCGCGAGAAAGAGCGCTTCATCGGCGTCTGGGTCAATGCCGAAAGTAGCGATTTTCGTTCGGTGCCCAGCTACTTCGCGGTCGCATCCTCGCGCCCGATTACCGAAATTGTCGATCAGAAAACTGCTGCGATCTACGAGTTCGGCACGGAGTACATCCAGCTTTCGCCCAGCGGCTCCATCAACCCCGAAGAAGAGCGCCGCTTTGCAGCCGGTCTGGTCGATCTCAAACGCCGCCTCGGCCTCTACCGCGAAAATTTCGGCGGGGTGGAGATCAAGGAAAGCGTTCTTTACCAGGCGCGCATCGAGCTGCCGTCGAATGTGACAACCGGCACCTATACAGCCGAAACATTTGCCGTGAGCAGAGGGCGGGTCATTGCCTCTGCCGTCGCGGAAGTGGCGGTGCGCAAGGTCGGCTTTGAACGCTTTGTCGAAGACAGCGCCAATGATTGGGGCCTTGCTTACGGGCTGATCGCGGTCATGCTTTCCGTCGGCATGGGCTGGGGCGCAGGCCGCCTCTTCGCCCGCCTCTAACGCACCCTCGCGGGTCATCGTTGACGCGATTTTAACCGTTCTTCGGCATTCAGTCCCTGCAATATTGCGCAATCTGCATGAGGGGCGTGCGTTAGTTATGAATGACATGGGCAGCGGAAATTTCCGTACATTCGATCCTGCCAAGGAAGATGGCGCAGAACCACGCCAGCCGCGCGGCAACAGCCTTCGCGACCGTATCAAGCGTTCCGAGCAGGCGCAGCAGCCAGCATCAGGTGCATCGCGCTCAGGCTATGTCCACCAGCCGCAAGCGGACGCAGAGATGCAGCCACAAGCGCAGCCAAACCACGCGCCGCAGCCTGCCGCCGAACCGCAGCAGTCCGCTCCCGTACCCCAGCAGTCGGCACCCGCCCAGCCGCAGGCCGAGATACAGCCAACTCCTGCTCCCGCACCCGTTCGTGCCGAGAGCCCCGCGCCTGCAACCAAGCCCGAAGCAAAGCCCGAACGTCAGGAACAGCCGCAGCAACTGCAGGCCGCTCCAGGCGAGAACGGCGCGCAGCCAATCGGCGTCGTGCTCGAAATTTCGGGCGCTGGTTCGCAGGTTGCGATTGATCTCCAGCGCCTTGGCGAATGCTCCGAGGATGAAGACCCGTCGGTTGCAATGGCCGGACAGGTCGGTTCGCAGATCAAGATCCGCGTTGGCAACAATTGGCTGCTCGCCAGCGTCCGCAATCAGAAGCAGGACCGCAAGGCCGGCAGTATCCTCGCCAACATCGACTTTCTCGGTGAAGGCGTTGAAGAAAAGTTGACCGGCCGCCTCCACGGCTTCCGCCGCGGTGTGACGCGTTACCCGGTTCCCGGCGCAATGGTGTATCCGGCCAGTACCGCCGACCTCAAACAGGTTTACGCCAGCGATGGCCGCAGCGCGGTCACGATCGGCAGGGTTTATCCGACCAAGGACATTCGCGCCGGCCTCTATGTCGACGCCATGCTCGGCAAGCATTTCGCGCTGCTTGGCTCGACCGGTACAGGTAAATCGACAAGCGCGGCCCTGATCCTGCACCGGATTTGCGAAGCTGCGCCGGAAGGTCACATCGTGATGGTCGACCCTCACGGGGAGTACTCGGCCGCGTTCCGCCAGACCGGCGTTATCCTCGATGTCTCGAACCTCCAGATGCCGTACTGGATCATGAACTTCGAAGAACACTGCGAGGTTCTGCTGACCAGCAATGGCAATGACCGCCAGGTCGATGCGGACATTCTGGCCCGCTGTCTGCTCAAGGCTCGGCAGAAGAGCCGTCTGGCCGAACAGATGGGCAAGATCACGGTGGATTCCCCGATCCCCTATCTGCTGTCCGACCTTTCCAACGCCATCCAGGATGCGATGGGCAAGCTCGACAAGGCGACCAATTCAGCGCCTTACATGCGCATCAAGAACAAGCTTGATGAATTGAAGACCGACCCGCGTTACCAGTTCATGTTCTCGGGCATGCTGGTGGCCGACACCATGTCGGATTTCATCTCCAAGATTTTCCGTATGCCGGCAAACGGCAAGCCCATTTCGATCATCGACGTGTCGGGTGTTCCATCCGATATCACCTCGACGGTGGTCGCCGTGCTCAGCCGCCTGGTATTCGACTTCGCAATCTGGGGGCGCGAGGAGAAGACCACGCCGATCCTGCTCGTGTGCGAAGAAGCGCACCGCTATGTGCCGAGCGAGCAAAATGCCAATGGCAATTCGGTCGGGACTATCCTGTCGCGGATCGCCAAGGAAGGCCGTAAATACGGCATCAGCCTGGGCCTCATCACGCAGCGACCGTCCGACCTTGCGGAAGGCGTCCTGTCACAATGCGGTACGATCATTTCAATGCGCCTCAACAACGACCGCGACCAGGACTTCGTCCGTGCGGCGATGCCCGAAGGTGCACGCGGTTTCCTCGACGCCATCCCGGCACTGCGTAACCGCGAGTGCATCATCTGCGGCGAGGGTGTCGCCATTCCGATCCGTGTGAGCTTCGACAACCTCGAAGAGATCAAGCGTCCGGCATCGGAAGATCCCAGCTTTGTGGAGCTGTGGAGCCAGAGCGGCGGCGAAGAAGACATCGTCCAGCGCACCGTCCAGCGCTGGCGCTCGCAAGGCTGATCGCTTTTGTTCGAACCCGCCGCGGCGGGTTCGTCCTCGCTACGTGCTCAGCAATCTGCGTGCTGGGGGCTTACCATCCGCTAATTACGGATAGGTTTTCCGTAATCGGTCAGGTGCCGCGCGTATCGCCGAAGAGGTGGATGTGGAGCCGGTCGCTCATGCGAAAGCCGTGCTCGACGCATAGCGGGGCGAGCCATTTTTCGCGTTTCCAAAGCGTCGCGCTATCGGTGCCTTCGGGCATCAGGAACACGTGGCCTGGCTTGAAGCGGTAGCGATCCCTTAGCGCGATAACTTCGTCCACGTCCGAAGGCTGCGCGATCACGAACTTGAACCATGCGCGCGGATCGGTCGCGTAGGCATCGAGCCGTTCGGGGATGAGCGCCAGGTCCGCCGGATTGTCGCTATGTGCGAGCTTTGGGCTGACGTTGAACTGGTCGATCCTGATATCGAGCGGAGTGGGCGCCTTGGTGGTGCCGTTGGTTTCGACCTCCACCGTGATGTCCGGCAAAAGGCCAAGGAGCTTGGCGAGGGCCGGGGCCTGCAGCAACGGCTCCCCTCCCGTGATGACAAGGCGGGTTTGCCCTAGCGCGAGGATGCGCTCGGCTACGTCAGCCTCGTCCAGCGTGACCTGGTTGGCCTTGCGGTCAAAGGTCGCCCCATCGCGGTGCGGGCGGTCATCGCCCTCGAAATGCCAGGTGTAGGCGGTGTCGCACCACACGCACGCCAGGTTGCAACGCGACAGGCGCATGAAGGCGACCGGCATGCCGGCGCTCGGGCCTTCGCCCTGGACGGACGCGAAAATCTCCGGGCCGCCGGTGTCGTCGGTTGCGAGGACTAGCGGCACGTCATCCCAGCCGAACCAGCGCAGCTTCGAGGCGTTCGATTTCTGCCTTGTGATGGGCCAGGTCTGCGCGCGCCTTTTCGACAGCTTCGGGTTTGGCGCGTTCGACAAAATTCGCATTGCCCAGGCGGCCTTCAAGCGACTTTGCCTCCTTTGCCGAGGCTTCGAGGCCCTTCGACAAGCGCGCCTTTTCAGCGTCGATGTCGATCACACCCTCGAGCGGTACGATGAAGGCGTCATCGCCCGCAGCGACCTGCATGGCTGCCCCCGAAGGTGCTTCGCCGAAATGCACCGGAGTAAGACGCGCCAGCCGTTCGATCGCAGCGGCGTTTTCTTCGACAACCTTGCGCCCGAGCGCCGAGGGGGAGGGGCAGAACGCCTCCAGCTTCGCGCCGGGATTGATGCCGAGTTCGTTCTTCGCCGTGCGAACTGCACTGGTGAGCGCGATCAGCCAGTCGATTTCGGCCTTGGAACCTGCATCGACCTCTGCTTGCGGATCCGGCCATTTGGCGGTGATCAATGGATAGTTCGCGCGGTCGCCCTGGTTGAACCACAGTTCTTCCGTGATGAACGGCATGAACGGGTGCAGCATAACGAGGATCTGGTCGAGCGCCCAACCGGCGACCGCCTTGGTTTCCTCGTCGAAATTGCCTTTGATCAGTTCGATGTACCAATCGCAGAACCGGTCCCAGACGAAGTGGTAGATCGTGTTTGCCGCAGCATCGAAGCGCAGGTCAGCCAGCGCCTTGTCGAGCGTTTCCTGCGTCTCGACGACCTCGCCGATGATCCATTTGTTGACCGCAGAGTTTGCCTTGGGCGCTGCAATGCTGTCGCTCGCACCGATACCGTTCGACTGGCAGAAACGGGTCGCATTCCAGAGCTTGGTCGCGAAATTGCGGTAACCCTCGACGCGGCGCTCATCCATCTTGATGTCGCGGCCCTGGCTTTCCATCGCCGCCATGAAGAACCGTAGCGCATCCGCGCCGTATTGGTCGATCAGGCCCAGCGGATCGACCACATTGCCCTTGGACTTGGACATTTTCGCGCCGTCGGCGGCGCGAACCAGACCGTGAAGGTAAAGCTTGGGCCATGGAGCCTTGCCGGTCAGGTGCATGCCTTGCATCATCATGCGCGCATCCCAGAAGAACAGGATATCAAAGCCG
This sequence comes from Qipengyuania psychrotolerans, assembly GCF_019711355.1. Classification (NCBI taxonomy): domain Bacteria; kingdom Pseudomonadati; phylum Pseudomonadota; class Alphaproteobacteria; order Sphingomonadales; family Erythrobacteraceae; genus Qipengyuania; species Qipengyuania psychrotolerans. The sequence goes on along the minus strand of NZ_CP081297.1, from coordinate 1,942,675 downwards.
CTGATCAGCAGGTTGTTGGGGTAATGCTTGTTGAACAGGCCAGTTTCGTCCGGCCAGCCGAGCGTGGCAAAGGGCCAGAGCGCGGAGGAGAACCACGTGTCGAGCACGTCTTCGTCGCGGGTGAGAGCAATGCCGTCGCCAGCCTGCGCCTGAGCATCCTCTTCGGTCATGGCGACATAAGCCTTGCCGTCTTGGTCGTACCATGCCGGAATTCGGTGGCCCCACCACAGCTGGCGGCTGACGCACCACGGCTGGATGTTGTCCATCCAGTTGAAAAAGGTTTTTTCCCAGCTCTTCGGGACGATTTCGATCGTTCCGTCCTTGACCGCCTCGATCGGAGCCTTGGCCAGCGTTGCGGCATCGACATACCATTGATCGGTCAGCCACGGTTCGATCACCACGCCGCCGCGGTCGCCGAAGGGCGTCGCGATAGTGCGCGGCTCGGCGTCATGCTCGACCGGCTCGCCTTCCTTGTTCTTGGTGACGTGCGGGATGAGGAAGCCAGCTTCCTTGAGGCGCTGGACCACCAGTTCGCGCGCGCCGTTCACGCCGTCTCGCTTGAAGCGGTGCAGGCCGATAAATTCATCCGGCACCAGACCGTCCGCCGTCTGGCAGACATTTGCCTCGCCATCGAGCATGTTTAGCATCTCGGCAGCCTTGAAGCCGGCGCGCTTGCCGACATCGAAATCGTTGAAGTCGTGTCCCGGCGTGATCTTCACCGCGCCCGAACCAAGCTCTGGATCGGCATGCTCGTCGGCAACGATGGGAACCCGGCGCCCCGTGATCGGCAGAATCACGTGCTTGCCCACGACGCTGGCATAGCGTTCGTCCGTTGGGTGAACGGCCACGGCCATGTCGGCGAGCATCGTTTCGGGACGGGTCGTTGCCACCTCGATAAAATCGCGCCCGTCAGCCAGCGTCACCCCGTCTTCGAGCGGGTATTTGAAGTGCCAGAAACTGCCCTTTAGATCCTGCGTCTCAACCTCAAGGTCGGAAATCGCGGTCTTGAGCTTGGGGTCCCAGTTCACCAGCCGCTTGTCGCGGTAAATGAGGCCGTCATTGTAGAGATCGACAAATGTCTTGAGCACGGCGCTGGAGAAATGCTCGTCCATCGTGAACTGCTCGCGGCTCCAGTCCATCGAACAGCCGAGGCGGCGCAGCTGGCGCGTGATCGTGCCGCCGCTTTCCTCTTTCCATTCCCAGACTTTCTTTACAAAGTCTTCGCGCGAGTAATTCGTGCGCTTGTCCTGCTTCGCCTCCATCTGGCGCTCGACCACCATCTGCGTCGCGATACCTGCGTGGTCGGTGCCAACCACCCATAACGCATCCTTGCCGCGCAGGCGTTCGTAACGGATCACGATGTCCTGAAGCGTGTTGTCGAGCGCATGGCCGATATGCAGGCTGCCGGTGACATTCGGCGGAGGGTTCACGATGGTGAACGGCTCTGCGTCCGCGCGCTCGGGGCGGAACAGGCCGTTTTCTTCCCAATGCGCGTACCAGCGCGTCTCGATATCGGCGGGGTCGAATGTCTTTGATAGCTCGGTGCTCATGCAGGTGCCAATGCCAGTGCGCATTGTGCGATGCAACGGGATATAGGATTTCGATGCTTACGCGCTTGTTTGCCGAGCCAAATCCGCCCATACGGGCAGGCGAATGACAGGGCTTGCACAATTTGAGGTTGTAGATGGGGACGGGGGTGCCACACTGGTGCTGACCGGGCCATATCTTGTGTCCTCGATTGGCGGCATCGACGAAGACATTCGCAGCATTGATGGCACCATCGCCAAGATCGACCTGTCCGGCGTGTCGGAAATAGACACGGTCGGTGCATGGCTCGCCAGCACACTGTCTTCGGAACATGATGCTGACATCGAAGGTGCAAGTTCGCGCGCGCAGCGGCTGCTCGATGCTATTGCCGGTCTTGGGGGCGAGGAAAAGATCGCCGCTCGCCGCCTCCCTTTCTGGAGCCGTGTGCCCGAAAGCATGGGCGAAAAGGTCTTCGATGCGCGCGACGGTGTAGTCGGCGTCGTCAGTTTTCTTGGCGCACTGCTCATTTCCACATGGCACCTGATCCGCCATCCGGGGCGTTTCCGCATCGTGGCGCTGGTTCGGCAGATGGAACTGGTGGGTATTTCCGCGCTGCCGATCATCGGTTTGATGAGCTTCCTGATCGGGATTGTGATCGCCCAGCAGGGTGCAGTGCAGCTCGCCCAGTTCGGCGCTGAAACACTGACGATCAATCTGGTGGGCCGGATCACCCTGCGCGAACTCGGCGTCCTGATGACGGCCATCATGGTCGCGGGCCGGTCGGGCAGCGCCTTTGCTGCCGAAATCGGCACCATGAAGCTCACCGAAGAAATAGACGCGATGCGCACGATCGGCATATCGCCGATGGAAGCGCTGGTGATCCCGCGGATTCTCGCCTCGATCCTGATGATGCCGCTGCTTGGCTTCTATGCCTCCTGCATGGCGATCATCGGCGGCGCGGTGATCGGTGAAACAATGCTCGGCATTCCGTTCTGGACGTTCCTGGTACGTATCCAGGAAGTAGTGCCCACCTATGATCTGTGGGTCGGATTGTTGAAGGCGCCTGTGTTTGGCCTCATTATCGGATTGTCCGGCTGTTTCAACGGTATGCAGGTCAAGGGCAATTCCGAAGAAGTGGGCCGCCGCACAACCTTGTCGGTGGTTGCTGCCATTTTCGCCGTAATCGTCCTCGATGCATTTTTCGCCGTGTTCTTCACCGAAATCGGGTGGGCGTGATGGCAGACGCAAGTCATGGCAAGCACGAGAGATTTCGCGGTGATTATCCGATCATCGTCGAAGGGCTCGTCAACCGCTTCGGCACGCAGACGGTGCACCAGGATCTCGATCTCAGGGTCCGGCGGGGCGAGATTATCGGCGTCGTGGGCGGATCAGGTTCGGGCAAATCGGTGCTGATGCGCTCAATCATCGGATTGCAGATACCCAAAGAGGGCGACATCCGGATTTTCGACAAGTCGATTACGGATGCGCAGCCCGACGAGGTTCTTGGTGTGCGCGACAGATGGGGTGTACTCTTCCAGGGCGGTGCGCTTTTCTCGACGCTGACCGTCGGCGAAAATGTCGAGGTCCCGCTCAAGCAGTTCTATCCCGACATCTCCGACAAATTGCGCCACGAAATCGCGCGCTACAAAGTGATGCTGACCGGGCTTCCTGAAGAAGCCGTGAGCAAATTTCCGAGCGAGCTTTCAGGCGGCATGAAGAAGCGCGCAGGCCTGGCCCGTGCACTGGCACTCGATCCCGAGTTGCTCTTCCTCGACGAACCGACGGCCGGCCTCGATCCCATTGGCGCCGCCGCATTCGACCGGCTGACGCGCGAACTTAAGGATACGCTTGGCCTCACGGTCTTCCTGATCACTCACGACCTCGATACGCTGCACGAGATTTGTGACCGGGTTGCGGTGATCGCGGACAAGCGAGTCATCGCGGTCGACACGGTTCCGAACCTGATGGAACTCGACCATCCGTGGATCCAGGAATACTTCAACGGGCCGCGCGGACGCGCCGCCCTGACAGCGCAGGCGCTCGACGAATTGCGCCAGCATATGGACATGCCGATCGCCGCAAATGCGGTCAAAGCGTTGGACAAAACGCCTTCTGGCAAGGATAAGGCCTAACCAATGGAAACACGGGCAAATTACATCTGGGTGGGGGCCGTGACGCTCGCAGTGCTCGCCGCTCTGGCGCTCTTCATCGTGTGGCTCGCGCGGTGGGGCGAAGGTGCGCAGAAAGAATACGACATCTTCTTCAAGCAGTCCGTCGATGGCCTCGCCAACGGCAGCCAGGTCAGCTTCGCCGGTGTTCCGGTGGGTCAGGTCAGCCAGATCGTGCTGTGGGACAAGGATCCCGAATTCGTCCGCGTGCGCATCAGCGTGAAAGAAGAAGTCCCTGTACTCGTCGGCACGACCGCGACTATCCAGGGCAGCTTCACCGGCGTATCGGCGATCCTGCTGGACGGCGCGCGCAGCGGTGCACCTGCTGTAACCTGCGAGACAACCGCCTGCACGGAAGGCGTACCGATCATTCCACCGAACGATGGCGGCGGACTTGGTGCCGTGCTGTCCAACGCTCCGCTGCTGCTCGAGCGCTTGGCGACCCTGACCGAGCGGCTGACAGAGCTGCTGGATGAAGAGAACCAGGGCGAGATTGCCGGTATCCTCGCCAATACGAATACCATGACCCAAAGCCTGGCGCAGACCGCGCCGCAGTTCGAACGCACCATGGCAGAGCTTCAGATTACTCTGCGCGAAGCGAGTGAGGCTCTGGACGAATTCGAGAAGGTCACCGCATCGACCGACCGCCTGCTCAATCAGGAAGGCGCGCAACTGGCGCAGGAACTGCGCAAGACGCTGGCTTCGGCTGGCGGCGCTGCCAAGGCGCTGGAACAGACGCTCGAAGAAGCGCGACCGGCGACCAAGCAATTGACCGAAAGCACATTGCCCGCCGCAGAGGCGACGCTGCGTGATCTGCGCGCGACCAGCAAGGCGCTGCGCAATGTGACCGAGAAAATCGACGAACAGGGTGCAGGGGCGCTGCTTTCCAGCCAGCCGCTGCCCGAATACGAACCGTGAGACAGGATACCGCGATGAAAGCTACCAAGACCCTCGCGATCCTCGCCCCGGCCCTGCTGCTGGGCGGCTGCGTGAGCTTTGGCGCAGAGCCGCCGGAAAGCTTGCTGACCCTCACGCCCACGGCCACAGCACCGGCGGGCTCTGGCGGATCGAGCGAAGAGGGCACGGCCATCGTGCTCATGGAGTTTCAGGCTCCTGCCGCGTTAGACGTCACACGTGTGCCGGTGCAGGTCACCGATACCCAGCTCGCTTATCTCAAAGACGCCGTATGGGTGGAAAAGCCCGCTCGCCTATTGCGCCGACTGATGGCCGAAACCATTCGAACCCGCTCGAACCGCGTGGTCATCGATGGGGACGATCCTGGCGCATTGGCCAGCAACCGGCTGACCGGAACACTGCGCCAGTTCGGCTATGACGCGTCCACCTCGAGCGTGGTGGTGATATTCGACGCCGTGCGTCCGGGCGAAGGCAATGCAGTCGAAACGCGCCGCTTCGAAGCCGTTGTACCGGGCGTCACGGCTGATGTGCAGGGCGTGGGTCCGGCACTCAACCGAGCAGCGAACGATATCGCGGTGCAGGTTGCAGACTGGGTGGGTTAGCCGAAGGTCTGCTTACGACCTGATTGCGGACAGAAGCTCGTAATCCGTCACTCGCTGTCGGTCGCAACTACAGGCGATTTACGCAACCGTCCAAGTTCGTGCGTTTCTAGCGAAGAAATATAGATCCAATCATCGCTTTCCACGGCGCCCGTAGTGGTGGGGTAGCTGCCTTGAGGATCTTGCAGCGATTGCAGCACTTCGCCATCTTCATCGATCTGGATCACATGGCCATAGGGATCCGCAACCGGCTGCAAAGCCTGCGGGAGGCGAAATCCAACTTTGCGTGCAAAAGGAGACTGCGCCGCATCGTCCAAGGTTTTTGAACGCGGGGCGACCAATCCGACCCAATAAGTCTGCTTGCCATCAACCATCGCGCCGCGATTGATATTGTCAGGAAAGCCGGGCAAGTTTTCGATCAGGCGCTCCGTCTGACCCTTCTTGGGACCAGCGACATAGATGCGATCGATAGAGTACGATCCCGTTTCGGCACCCAAGAAACAATCGCCATCAGGACACATGGCAACACCATTGGCAAAGCTGTAACCGGTGGTGACGATAGCTGTCTTACCGGTTGCGGGGTCGTAGGATAGGAAACGCCCAGTCTTTCCGTGCTCGAAAATTTCGAGCAGGCTGGCCGCCATTGTGCTCCCTGTGGCTTCCGCCCCGAATTTGGTCGAGGCATCGGAAAAATAGATCACTCCGTCAGGCGCAATGTCGAGATCGTCTGCATAGAGTATCGGCGAACCGTTCACTTCGTCCGTCAGGACTTCCACCGTGCGGCCATCTGGGCTGATCGAGAGCAGCCCGCGATAGGCATCGGCCACTATGAAGTTGCCTTCCGCATCGCGCTCCATTCCCAGCGGCACACCGCCCGTATCAGCAAACACTGAGCCGGTGCGGCTTTCCGTATCGATGCGCAGTATCACGCCTGTTTGCGAAGTGGTGTAGACGATCTCGCGGCCATCTTCCTGCGCTACGACAAAGTCTTCCGGCCCGTGCACCCCTTCCGGCAAGGGAATGCGATCAAGATTGGCGAGCCGCGTATTTACAGCAAAGTCTCCCGTAAAACCTTTGTCAGCGGGTGCCCGCCACGCCTGTGGCGCAATCGGAATCGGCCATAAAGTAAGGTAGGCTGCCAAAAGCAAAATAGCGACGATCCCAGCCCTAACCGCGGATTTCATGGCGTGCTCCAAACATTCAGTATCTCGGGTATTCAATCAATGCGCCAACCCTGCAAGCAGAGTTTGTCCGGCACTGGAGTCGAATGTACCCGTAACTTCCACTAGCCACCCAATACAAGACATCAGCCAACAGCCCGAGCAAACTCCATTGCGGCGAGAAAATCAGCCTTCCGCCTGGCGCGCCGTTCTTCAGCTTCTTCCTCGCGGCCCCAAAGGTCGGCTTGCCATTCTTCTTCGAGGCTGGCGGCGGCCCATAGGGCTTCACCGTCTGCACCTTCTTCCAGCGCTGCGAGACCTACGCACAGCGATGCGGAGAGCGAAGTCAGCAGTTCGAGTGCGGCCAGCTGGAGGGGCGGCAGCTCGGCCAGCCGTTGCCGCAGCTTCTTGAGTGAGCCATTCGGCTGCGCCTTGTGGACGATGCCGCTCACGCGGTGCAGGCTGATGCCTTCCCGGGCTTCCAGCTCGGTGATCAGCGGCTCCCACAGTTCCTGCTGGCGGCGATAGAGTGCCTCTTCGGGGTCCGCGCGGTAACAAAGCGTATCGGTCTCCGCAAAACCGATCAGCTTGTCGATGATCTCTGCCGGATCGCGCGCCACGACATCGAGTGCGTAATCCGTCATGTCACGAAAGCGGAACGAGGAGGGAATGATCGTCTCGCCTTGGGAGCGCCATTCGGTAGCAAGCATTTCGGCCAGCTGCTTGCTGGCGACGACTTGCGGTGCCCCGGAAGGCGTCTTGATCGGGCGCCCGTCGAGCATGACGTGCCATCCAAGATCGCTATGTGCGAGGGTCACGTCCTTGTAGAAACGCTTCATCCCAGTTTCTTCCACTGCTTGACCAGAAACCATGGCAGGAAGAAAAACTCGAGTGCTCCCAGAACTAGCAGGATCCCGCCGACAAATGCCGGCAAGGCGACCAGATCGGCGAGGATCAGGATCCCCGCAAAACACACCGCGAGCGCGCAGGCGCGCACTGCCTGGAGCGTCCAGAAACGCTTCGCGGCGATGTCTTCCTCACTCACGGATCAAAGCCTCCAGTTCTTCCATCGTATCGGCCACGCCAATGGCCCCGGCACCGCGTAATTCAGCCGGTTCGTGATAGCCCCACGATACGCCGATCGCGCGTACCCCGATGGCCTGTGCCATGTCGATATCAAAGGTAGTGTCGCCGATCATCACCGTATCGGCGGCGACCACGCCTGCTTCATCGAGGGCTGCCTGGAGCATCGCGGGATGGGGCTTGGAAGGATGGCGGTCCGCGGTCTGGAGCGTGACAAAGCGGTGCTTGATTTCGTGCTTGTCGAGACACGCATGTAGGCCCCGGTCGCTCTTGCCCGTGGCAACGCCCAGCAACCAGTCGTCTGCTCCCAGCCGTTCGAGCAAGGCGGCCATGCCATCGAACAAGGGTTCGTGCAGCGCGCCCGACAGGCGTGTTTCGCGGAACAGGCGCTTGTAGGCGTCGACCACTTGAAGCCGGTCGACCTCGCGCCCGCCCATCATCAATTGCTGCACCGCGACCGGCAGGCTGAGGCCCACGGTCCGGCGGATCGCGCTGCGCGGTGGTGGCGAGCTGCCGATGGCTGCAAACGCCTGCTCCATCGTCTCGCACACGGCGGCCTGTCCATCGACCAGCGTGCCGTCGCAATCGAACACGGCGAGGCGGCTCATGCCGTGATCTCGCGCATCAGGTTGGCAATGGCGGATTTGCCGCGGGCATCATGTCCGGCAGCAATGCGCGCGCGTTCGGCTGCGTTTTTCTTTTGCGAAAGTTTGAGCGTGGGGCGCCAGTCGCTCACCTGCATCTCGAAGCCTGTAATGCCATTGAGCAGTGCTTTCCAAACGACCTCGCTGGTTTCGCTGGCCTGCCACGGCTCGCCTTCGATGCGGCCCTCGAACTTGACGATAATTGCGTGGAGGAAATCTTCCAGATCGGCTTCTCCGAGCTGTTTAACCTGTCCCTGCATTTCGATGGCTGCATAGTCCCAAGTCGGCACCGTATCGCGGTTGTCGTACCATCGCGGACTGACATAGGCGTCGGGACCGGTGATGGTGATGAGTGCCCGTGACCCCGCCAGGTGCGGCGTAAGGGCGTTTCGGTTCGCCAGATGGAACCGTATGGAACCGTTCCCGTCAGACAGCACCGGCGTATGGGTCGCGTGCGGACCGTCGGGCAGAGATGCAAACACCGTGCCGAAGCCGATTTCGTCGATCATGCTTTCCAGAAGCGCGTGGTCATTGGTTCGGAAAAGCGGGTTGGGATGCATCAGCGCGGGGCCTTCGGCTTGCTGCGCGCCGTGGGCTTGCCTTCCGGCGTGCGCCGACCGCGCCGTTCACCCTTGCGGGATTTGCGATAGTTTTTCGCGTGCTGGCGGGCCTGCTGCTTCTTCTCCTCGCGGCTCTTGGGCGGAGGATCATCGCGCATTGGTGTCGCATCGCTGGCGTTCACGTCAAACCCGAGCTGCTCCAGCGACTGGGCAAAGTGGTCCGGCAAATCGGCCGTCACATCCAGCTTCCCGCCGTCAGGGCTGTCGATAATGAGACGCCGTGCGTGGAGGTGCATCTTGCGGCTGATCGAGCCGGTCAGAAACGCTTCCTTGCCTCCATATTTGCCGTCACCCACGATCGGGTGGCCCATGGCTGCGCAGTGAACGCGGAGCTGGTGAGTGCGCCCGGTCATCGGCTGCAGTTCGAGCCATGCGGCGGTCTTGGCGGCTGTTTCCACGACGCGGTACTTGGTTTTCGCAGGCGCGCCGCCTTCATGGTCGACGTGCATTTTCTCGCCGCCCGAACCGGGCTGCTTGGCCAGCGGAGCCTCGATCACGCCTTGCTTGATATCGGGGACACCGACGACCAGCGCCCAGTAAACCTTTTTCGCGCTTCGGCCGGAGAACCGCTTGGAGAAATAGGCTGCGCTGCCCGGTGTGCGCGCGACCAGCAGGACGCCGGAGGTATCCTTGTCCAGCCGGTGCACAAGGCGAGGGCGAACTTCTTCGCCTTCTTCGATGAAGGCATCCAGCAATCCGTCGACGTGATTGAACGTATTGGTACCGCCTTGCGTGGCGAGCCCAGCCGGCTTGTTGAGCACGAGGGCCGACTTGGTCTTGGCGATGACCATTTCATGCGCCTGCTCGATCTCGGCATCGCTCAGTTCGCGCTTGGCCTTCGGCTGCTTGTGCGGCGCATCGCCGCCCGGCGGCACGCGGATTTGCTGGCCCTTCTCGATTCGGTCTTCGGGTTTCACCCGCTTGCCATCGATCCGGATCTGTCCGGTACGCGCCCATTTGCTGACCGTGCCGAAGCCGATCTGTGGCAAATGACGCTTGAACCAGCGATCGACCCGGATGCCGTCGTCATCGGCTTCGACTGTGAACTGGCGAACTTCGTCTGAGGTATTCATCCTGCCATCCTCATTACCGCAAGGCCGACCATGAGGCCGGTGATGCCGAGCGCAAAGGAAAGAACCGCGTATAGCGTTGCAAAAAGATATTGTCCGCGCTCAAGCAGCATCACCATTTCGAGGCTAAACGCGCTGAAGGTGGTGAAACCGCCAAGCAATCCCGCACCGATTAGCAGCCGTGTCTGTTCGCTGGGGGCGGCGCCCTGCCGCATCAGCCATCCGGCGAGCAAACCCATCAGCAGGCTGCCCAGTGCGTTGACTGCTAGCGTGGCAAAAGGGAAGATGCCCATGATCGGCGCACCGAGCCACTGGGTCATGGCGCGGCCGGTCTGATAGCGCAGGGCCGCACCGACACCGCCGCCGATGGCGACATGGAGGGTGGCAACTAAAGGAGAGAGGGTGGACATTGCGCGCTCCCCTAGCCGCTCGCGCCGGTTTGCGAAAGGCAACACTGCACGCTTGCCTTTTATGCCCCGAATCCGTATGTGGCCGCCATTCGAGCCGGTCCGGAACGGATTCGGCGCGCTTTTCGTTTATAGAGCGAAACCCTATTCAAGGAGGCATACCCCGCTAAAGGCGGGCTCTGGCCCGTAAGTCGAGGTATTGAATTTTATGCAGATCATGGTTCGCGATAACAATGTCGACCAGGCCCTCCGCGCGCTCAAGAAGAAGCTGCAGCGTGAAGGTGTCTATCGCGAAATGAAGCTGCGCCGCCACTACGAAAAGCCCAGCGAAAAGCGCGCCCGTGAAAAGGCAGCTGCGGTTCGCCGTGCTCGTAAGCTCGAGCGTAAGCGTATGGAGCGTGACGGGATCAAGTAATCCCGTCTTGCGACCTACGACAAGCTAAGCCATGAGGGCGCGGAGAAATCCGCGCCCTTTGCGTATCAGGACACTACTTTCATGACCGAGATCACCCGCGTACCGCTCCAGCCCATTGCCAAGGGCTCGCTCACCAAGCTTTGGCTCGGTGTGCTCGTCGCCATTTTGCTGGGCGCCGGCCTCGCATGGGCCGCTGTTCCCAAGGGTGTCGATGTCGATACCCTGACCGAAGGTGTCGGCCCCACGGCGAAGATGGGTGATGTAGTGTTCGCGAAATATGTCGGTTCGCTGCCGGACGGCACGGAATTCGACCGTTCGCAGCCGAGCCCGTTCCCGCCCGAAGTCTTCCCTGAAGGCACACCGTTCCCGCTTGAGGAGGAAAGCGGCCTGATCGCCGGTTTCGTCGAGGGGCTGCTGCAGACCAGGCAGGGCGGCAAGTACCGAATCGAAATTCCCGCCGACAAGGCTTATGGCGCAGCGCCCCCTCCCGGGTCGCCGATTCCAGCGAACAGCGACCTCGTGTTCGATATCGAAGTGATGGAAATCATGTCGCTTGAAGAAGCCCAGCAACGCTTCATGCAGTTGCAGGCGCAAATGGGCGCGCAAGGCGGGCAGGGTGCGCCCCAGCCAGCTCCGCAGGCGCCTCCTGGCGAATAAGGCGCAAAGGCTGCTTGAAGCGCGCGCGTCACACGGCTAACGCGCGCCCATGTCAGTTACCCGAGAAGAAGTGGCGAAAATCGCCTCGCTGGCCCGCATCCGTATGGCGGATGCGGAGCTTGACCGCATGGTGCCCGAACTCAACAATATCCTCGATTGGGTAGAGCAGTTGGGCGAAGTCGACACGTCCGGTGTCGAGCCGATGACCGCGGTCATCCCCAACACCTTGCGCCTGCGTGACGATGTGGTCGATGCGATCCCCGAAACTTCGGGCGGGCGGCGCGACGATATTCTGGCCAATGCGCCCGCAGCCGAACACGGTTTCTTCGGCGTGCCCAAGGTGATCGAATAATGAGCGACCTTACTCAGCTTGGCGTGAAGCAGATCCGCGACGGCGTGGCCGGCGGTGATTTCACCGCGCGCGAAGTAGCCGAAAGCTTCAACGCTGCCGTCGCCGGTGCCGCCGAACTTAACGCGTTCATCGTCACTACGCCTGACCATGCGCTCGCCGCTGCCGATGCCGCCGATGCGAAGCGCGCCAAGGGCGAAGATCTTGGCAAGATGGGCGGCGTGCCGATCGGCATGAAGGACCTGTTCGCCACCCACGGCGTGCAGACCACCGCCGCCAGCCACATCCTCGAAGGGTTCAAGCCGCAGTACGAAAGCACTGTCTCGCAGAAGCTGTGGGATGCAGGCGCAGGCATGCTGGGCAAGCTCAACCTCGACCAGTTCGCGATGGGCAGCTCCAACGAGACCAGCTATTTCGGGAATGTATCCTCGCCGTGGAAGAAAGACGGCACCAATGCCGCGATGAGCCCTGGTGGCTCGTCGGGCGGTTCCTCCACCGCCGTGGCAGCGCGAATTGCGCCCGCCGCGACCGGCACCGATACCGGCGGCTCGATCCGTCAGCCCGCCGCGTTCACCGGCATTTGCGGCATCAAGCCGACCTATGGCCGTTGCAGCCGCTGGGGCGTTGTCGCCTTTGCCAGTTCGCTTGACCAGGCAGGCCCGATGGCGCGTTCGGTCGAAGACTGCGCAATCATGCTCGAAGCGATGGCCGGTTTCGATCCGAAGGATGCCACCAGCCTCCAGATGGACGTGCCCAATTGGGAGGCTGCTTTGTCAGCGGACCTGAAGGGCAAGAAGGTCGGCATCCCGCGCGAATACCGCATGGACGGGACCGACGAGGAAATTCTCAAGTCCTGGGAGCAGGGCAAGGAATGGCTGCGCGATGCAGGCGCCGAGATCGTCGATATCTCGCTGCCGCACACCAAATACGCGCTGCCCGCCTATTACATCATCGCCCCCGCCGAAGCCTCGTCCAACCTCGCGCGCTATGACGGTGTGCGGTATGGCTTGCGCGAACTCCCTGAAGGAGCCGGCTTGCAGGACATGTATGCCGCCACCCGCGCCGCCGGCTTCGGCGATGAGGTGAAGCGCCGTGTGCTGATCGGCACCTATGTGCTTTCGGCCGGTTTCTACGACGCCTACTACACGCAGGCGCAGAAGATCCGGGCGCTGGTCGCACAGGATTTCGACAAGGCATTCGGCGAATGCGACGTTATCCTTGCGCCGACGACGCCAACCGCCAGTTTCCCGCTCGGCTCGCTTAACGAAGATCCGCTGACGATGTACCTGAACGATGTGTTCGCGGTGCCCGCCAGCCTGGCAGGCCTGCCAGCGATGAGCGTTCCGGCCACCGTCAATTCCGATGGGCTGCCGCTCGGCTTGCAGCTGATCGGCAAGGCTTTCGATGAGCAGGGCGTGCTGAACGCGGGTCTCGCCATCCAGCAGCGCGCGCAGTTCGGCGCCCAGCCCGACAAGTGGTGGTGATCAGCGCTTGGTCGTGGTGATAATCGTCCTGGCCGTTCTGGCGGTCGGTTTCCTCGCGGTCTGGATTTCCCGGAACGTCGAACATGGGGAGGCGAGGTTCTGCCCCGACGGTCCCCTTGCTTCTTTCGAGGAAGAAGAACGCCCTGCGCTTCGGGTGAGCATTCGCTCGCAGCGTAGCGAGGGTCCGGAAGCCATCAACTCCGCCGACGACCAAACAGGCGGCTGATCGGCTTACTTTACGAGGCGGCTCACCAGGCCGGTTGGCAGGACCATCTTGGCCAGGCGCCTTGCGGATGGTCCCGCTGGCATCTGCGCATGAGCAGCCAGCAAGTCCGGGTGGACCATGTCCATCGTCTCCAGACGGTCGATGCGGGGAACACCGCGCGCTGCCAGCTTGGCCTCCAGGGCATTGTGCTTTCTGACATAGAGGAAGGTGTTCTGCTGATACCAGTATGGCACCTCTGCACTGCCCCAAAGGGCCGGGCGGAACAGATCCCAGGCCGAATATTCCTGTGCCGCGAAGTCTCGGGCCCAATCCGATTGCGGGCGCAGGTTGACGTGCTGTGTGCCGCTCTGATGCGGGATCGCTGCACCGAATATCAACACGTCGGCTGCCGCGCATAAAAGGTTCACGAGGCCTGCTGACGTTTCGGGCGGCAGGTGCTCTGCGACTTCGAGCGACATGGACAGATCGAACCGCTCTCCATGCCAGGTCTCCCGGCTCAGTTTTTCAAGATCGCTGGGCCTGAACTCGATTGCCGAATCGATCATTGCGCCGTCGTTCCAAGCACCGTCGAGCCCCACCAGCTTCTGTGCGCCAGCCTCGCCAAAGGCCTTGAGCCAGGCGCCGCGGCCGCAGCCGACGTCGAGGATGGATGCCGGTTTCAATACCTCGGCCAGACGCTTTGCATAGACACGCGCGGCCACCAGCGATTCTTCCACCTGCGCGGCGTAGAAGCTGTCGTCATAGGGAGAGGGCTGGGTGTTTGGCATGATCAGGCCTTCGACCCGTACCATTGAAGAGAAAAGGCGCAAGAGACCCCTGTTCATCAGCCACACAAGGCGATAATGCCGCGCGCCATGAGCAACTACCGTATCCAGGGCGCGACCGGCGAATGGGAGGTCGTAATCGGCCTCGAAGTCCATGCACAGGTCACTTCGAACGCAAAACTGTTTTCAGGCGCAAGCACGTCCTTCGGTGCAGAACCGAATACGCAGGTCAGCCTTGTCGATGCGGCGATGCCGGGCATGCTGCCTGTGCCGAACCGCGAATGCATCCGGCAGGCGGTTCGCACCGGCATGGCGATCGAAGCGCAGATCAACAAATACAGCCGGTTCGACCGGAAGAACTACTTCTACGCCGATTTGCCGCAGGGCTATCAGATCAGCCAGCTCTACCACCCGATCGTGGGCGAAGGGCAGCTGCTGATCGAGGCAGACGAGAAGGCCGGCATTCCCGAAGACAAGATCATTGGCATCGAACGAATCCACGTCGAACAGGACGCGGGCAAGCTGATGCACGACCAGCATCCCACGATGTCCTATGTCGATTTGAACCGTGTGGGCATTGCGCTGATGGAAATCGTGTCCATGCCGGACATGACCTCGCCCGCCGAAGCCGGGGCCTATGTGCGCAAACTGCGCTCGATCCTGCGTTATGTCGGATCGTGCGACGGCAATATGGAACAGGGTTCCATGCGCGCCGACGTCAATGTTTCGGTGCGCAAGGTGGGCGATACCGAACTGGGCACACGCACTGAAACCAAGAACGTGAACTCGGTCCGCTTCGTGATGGCCGTTATCGAGCAGGAAGCGCGCCGCCAGGTCGACCTGATCGAGGATGGTGGAGCGGTCGTGCAGGAAACGCGGCTCTACGATCCCGACCGCAACGAAACGCGGTCCATGCGCAGCAAGGAAGATGCGCATGATTATCGCTATTTCCCCGATCCGGACCTGCTGCCGCTGGAACTGGAAGACAGTTTCCTCGACGAATGCCGCGCCAGCCTGCCCGAATTGCCCGATGCCAAGCGCACGCGCTACGAGAACGAGCTGGGCCTCACGCCTTACAATGCGCGCGAACTGACCGCGGAAGTCGAAACCTTCGGGCGGTTTGAAACGCTGCTGGCAGAGACGGCCACTCAAGTCGGCAAACCCGAAGCCGATGTTGCAACGCAGGTTGCCAACTGGGCGCTTTCGGTCGCTCCCGGCGTCATGAAGTCACTCGGCGACGAAGCCGATCCGGCAAATGCCACCGCACAGGCGCAGGCCAAGATCCTCGCCATGCAGGGCAAGGGCGAGATTTCCGGCGGCCAGGCCAAGGAAATCTACGAAATCGTGCTGCGCGATGGCGGCGATCCGGAAAAGATTGCCGATGAAAAGGGCCTCAAGCAGGTCAGCGACACGGGTGCCATCGAAACCGCAATCGACGCGATCATCGCGGCGAATAGCGACAAGGTCGAGGAATACCGCGGCGGCAAGGACAAGCTGTTCGGCTTCTTCGTGGGACAGACCATGAAGGCGATGCAGGGCAAGGCGAACCCGGCGGTGGTCAACCAGATTTTGAAGGACAAGCTGGACGGATAACAGGGCGATGACCTCTATCGTCCTGGTCCATCCGGAAATCCCGGGAAATACGGGCGCAGTGGGGCGCACCTGCGTCGCGCTCGACCTTGAACTGATCCTGATCCATCCGCTTGGTTTCGACCTGTCGGACAAGAGGGTGAAGCGCTCCGGCCTCGACTATTGGCAGCACATCCGGCTCGCTGAATTTGCCAGCTGGGAGGCGTTCCTCGAAGCACGCGTTCCGCGCGGTGACCAGATGTTCCTGTTCGAGGAATATGCCAAGTCCAGCTTCTATGAACCAGATTACCCGCCTGACGCATATCTTGTGTTCGGGCGAGAGACCAAGGGCCTGCCTGCCGCCATTGTGGAAGCGCACGAGGCGCAATTGGTCGCCTTGCCGATGCGGTCGGACAAGGTCCGTTCGCTAAACCTCGCAAATACCGTCGCTGCGGCGGCCTATCAGGCACTGCGCGGCCACCTGTCCTGACCGCCAACCGGCGTTTGTCGGGAAGATATGTCGCTGACCGAGCGCGCGCTTGCGTGCTGCGGTCTCAGCCCCTAGCCCGCTGACGTTGGTGCGCCCGGTCGCGCGCACACGGAAGAGGACTGAAAATCAATGCGTAAGACTCCTGTAGTCGCCGCTTTGCTGGCCTGCGTCGCAACTGCGCCGCTCGCCGCGAAGGAGGGGATGTTTACCCCGGGCCAGCTGCCCGCCATCGCCGAAGACCTGAAGGAAACGGGTCTCGAAATCGATCCTGAAGCACTGACCGATCTGACCGGGTTCCCGATGGGCGCCATCGTGTCGCTCGGCGGATGTTCGGCAAGCTTCGTGTCGCCGGCAGGTCTGGTTGTCACCAACCATCACTGTGCTCGCGGTTCGGTGCAGTTCAACTCGACTGCGGAAAACAACTATCTGGAAAATGGCTTCCTCGCGCAGGCCAAGGGCGATGAACTGCCCGCAGCACCCGGATCGCGCATCTATGTGACGACCGAGATTACCGACGTGACCGAGCGGATGCGCAGCGGCGTCGATACAATGTCGCCGACCGAACGTTACGACACGCTCGAGCAGCGCATGAAAGATATCACTGCGGAATGCGAAGAAGAGGCGGGCTTCCGCTGTCAGGTCGCCAGCTTCTATGGCGGCGCCGAATACACGCTGATCAAGCGCCTCGAAGTGCGCGATGTGCGTCTTGTCTATGCTCCGGCAGATTCGATCGGCAAATATGGCGGCGATATCGATAACTGGATGTGGCCGCGCCACACCGGCGATTTCGCGTTTTACCGCGCCTATGTCGCCCCCGATGGGTCGGCAGCCGACTTTGCCGCTGAAAACGTGCCCTACGCGCCCGACCATCACCTTAAGGTGAGCGCCGCCGGTCTCGACGATGGCGATTTCGTCATGGCGGCAGGGTATCCGGGTTCCACGCAGCGCTATGCGACGCTGGCAGAAGTGGAGAACACCTTCTCGTGGTCCTACCCGACTTACGTCAAGCTGGTGAACGAATGGATCGACACCGTCGAGGAAGCGGCGCCTGAAGGTTCGGATGCCCGCGTGAAGTATGAATCGCTGCTAGCCGGACTGAACAACTTCGAGAAGAACACGCGCGGCCAGCTTGAAGGCGCCCGCCGCGTTGGCCTCGTAGATCGTCGCCGCGAACGTGAACAAGCGCTCGGCGTGTGGATCGCCGCTGATAAGGACCGGGCCGGTTACGGTGAAGCCATCGCCGGGCTCCAGGCATTGTCCGAGGAAAGTGCCGAGGCAGACCGCAAGGCATTCTGGTACAATTTCGCAACGCGTCCGACATTGCTGTCGACCGCCCAGCGCCTGTACCGCCTCTCGCACGAACGCCAGAAGCCCAACGCCCAGCGCGAACCCGGTTACCAGGACCGCGACATGACGTTCTTCCGTCAGGGGATGCAGGCTATCGATCGCCGCTACGAGGCATCGGTCGACAAGGCGCAGTGGCTGCTGTTCCTCGATACCTACCTGAAGGAACCCGCCGGGAACCGCGTTGCCGTATTCGATAATGCGCTCGGGCTGAACGCCAACCTTGGTGCGGACGCTTTGTCAGCCAAGCTGGACGGCTATTATGCCGGCACCACGCTTGATGATGTCGACACGCGTCTGGCGCTGATGGAAGCAACGCCCGAGCAACTCGAAGCGAGCGACGATCCGTTCATGCAGCTGGCGGTTGCGCTCTACGAATACGAGCGCGGACTTGAAGCGGAAGGCGAAGAGCGGGCTGGCCGTGCCCAGGCGCTGCGTCCCGCTTATATGCAGGCGATCATGCAGTGGCAGCAGTCGCAGGGTATGCTGACCTATCCCGATGCCAATTCCACGCTACGCGTGACCTATGGCAAGGTGATGGGCGGTTCGCCCAAGGACGGGATGGCGTACCTGCCGTTCACGACACTGGAAGGTATCCTTGAAAAGGACACCGGCGAAGATCCGTTCAATGCTCCTGCTAAGCAGCTGCAGCAGATCCGTGAAAAAGACTACGGCTCATACGCGCTCGACAGCATCGGCTCGGTTCCGGTCAACTTCCTGACCGATCTCGACAGCACCGGCGGCAACAGCGGCTCGGCGACGCTCAACGCGCGCGCTGAGCTGGTCGGCCTGCTGTTCGATGGCACGTTCGAAAGCGTCAATTCGGACTGGGATTTCGATCCGCGCACGACCCGCACGATCCATGTCGACACCCGTTACATGCTGTGGGTGATGGACAAGGTTGATGGCGCAAATGGCCTGATCGAAGAAATGGATATCGTCGACTGACACTTGTCCATCAAGACCAACAAGAAGGGCCGCCGGTAACGATCCGGCGGCCCTTTGCGTTTCGCCCGCTACGCTGTAGCCTGCCCTGCATGAAGTGGGTTTTCATCATTTTCATGGCGCTTTACGCCGCAGCGCTCTTCCTGCTTGCTGTCGGCACTTTCGGCTGGTTCGGGCAGGAGCAGGACCCGCTCTCCGGCGTGTTCCTGATGCCATTGGGCCTGCCGTGGAACATCCTGGCGGATAGGATGGGTCTTGCGGGACCGGGGGCCGTAATCCTTGCTCCAGCGATCAATGCCAGCATCCTCTACTGGCTCTGGAAGCGCTGATCCGGTTCAGTTAGCGGCGGCAGGTTCGATCCGGCTGACCGGTGCAGACTTGCCCAAGGTCTGCATGTGTTGGTCCGCTTCTCGCAACACTCCCATGAAGGCGACATAGTCATCGTCGAAGCACCCTGAATTCCACGCGATTTCCGTAGTCGTGGCGCCTTTGGTCAGGCGTAGCGTCCCATATGCTGCATCGGTCATGAAATTCGAGCAGTCCTGATGATCGGGCGCAGGGTCGGGGAGCTTGCCGAGTATGGCTTCAAGCTGCGCATAATTCGCAACTTCGGGCTCGATCTCATGCCATTCCTGCGCGGCTGGCATGGCAGGCGACTGGCCCGCTTCGGCGACTGCTACGGTCCAGCTTCCCCCGCCATTGGGAAGAATGCGCCATGACGATCTTGTTCCGCCCCAGCTTTTCACCTCGAATTCGACAAAATCCCAAGCAGGTGCGGCGGGCGTGTCTTGGGCCGCGATGTCGCCGGGGAGGGCGGTCAGGGCGACCGCAGCCAGGCAAGGAAAAACCTTGAGCATGGCAGCGCTCACACGAGCCGGAGCCAGATAGGCTTGCATTACAGGATCATCCACCGGTTATGAGAGCATCGACCAGAACATAGGTTTCCGGCCCGAACTTGATCGTCACCCGGTCGCCATCGCGGCTGGAAGTGAAATCCCAGCCCGCCGAGCCGTCAGCCTGGGCGCTGTCCGCGCCATAGGGTTCGGTGCCATTGAAGAAAATGGCACGCTTGGTTCCATCCGGTTTGGTTACTTCGACGAGATGCGTGCCGTCCTCGCCCCAGTTCCGTTTGACGCCGGCCTCGCAGCTCTGGGTCGGCGGGGCGTTGTCGAATCCGCAATTAAGGATGGTCGTTGCGTTGTAGTCGGTCCCGGCGACCTTGGCGTCGCCTTCGCCGTAAGCGGGAGTATCCGCATCTCCGGTTTGCGCGGTGGAGGCCGCGTCATCCTCCACGTCACCGACCGTCTCGGCGGGTTCCATCTCGTCGGTTGCCGCGCCATCGCCGCACGCCGTGAGGGTCAGGACAAGGGCGGAAGTGATTATGGCAATCCTCATGCAGGATACTCCTTCTCAATCGTGTCAGAGCGCGCCTTCGCTCCCGGTATACATGACCTCTCCGATGGTACCGTCGCGATAGGCGAGGCAGCGCCAAGGTGCTTCCGCGCCTTGCACATTCACGTAGATCCCGATGGCCGCTTCGCTTTCCTCGATGCGGTTGGTCCCCAGGACGGGCGCTCCGACCGTGCTGGCCACCTTATCGGCGCAGCGCGTCTCGAGACTGTTCGCGCCGCGGATTGGAACCTGGGCGGGGTCTGCGGCTTGCGTGGAAGCCGCTACCGGCCCGTTTTCGCCCATCGCGTCGCCCATCCCAGCGTTGGCATCGCCCATCGGCATACTGACGAGGCGGACGCCATCAACATTGCCCACGATGTTGCCGCCGAGCGCCTCGGCCGAGGCTTCGCTTGGGCAGCCGACGAGCATGGCGCTGTCGTCAAGGTAGTTTGATGTCGCCGCGCTCTCGCCAAGGTTGCGGCACGGATCTCCCGCATTGGGATAGCCATCGCCGAATGGTGCGAGGCTTTCCGGGATCACGGCAAGCTCTTCAGCAGGTGCTGCTTGAGGCTCGGCCGAGTTTTCGCCGCAAGCGGCAAGGGCGAGCGCCGAAGCGCCCGCCACGATTACCTTGAGTTTCATCGCTCGTCCCCCTCGCTCAGCGGCAATTCGGATGCTGGCCGATGTCGCGGATGTCGTAGAACCGACCGTCGGCGATGGTCACCTGAACGCATTGGCGCGACTGGGGACGCCACTGGATCGAATAGCGGGTATTGCCGCTGGTGAAATTATCGACTTGGCGGAAGCCGCGGTTCTCAAGTTGGCTCATGCCACCTGCTGCGCGTGCGCCGTTCAAATCCTTGAACTGCGCTGTCTGGCGGTAACCGCCATGTCCCTGGTGGTGACTCAGATTGGCGTTGCGTTCCCTCACCCCAGCCTCATACCCGCTCGAATAGGCGTTCGAACGATCGTAATTATGGTAGGATGCGTTGTGGAGGCCGTCCTTGTAACCGCGCTCGTACTGGGCGTCGGCTTCGCGGTCGTCATGGTGCTTGTTGTCGTCGTGATGATGCGACTTGTGGCTAAGCAAGGCACCTAGGATTGCGGCGCCAGCAACAGCGGCAACGGCTGCTCCGGCATCGCCCTTGTGATGGCCGCAGTCCTGATCGCTCGCATCGGTTATGCTTTCGACCCTGCCGTCGTAGACTTCGACATTGACGCATTTGTCATCGGCCTCGTCCCACCAGTAACTGTAGACGTAGCCCATCTCGTTCTTGTGGGTGGAGATATGCGCGAAGCCGCGTTCGCGCAGCTGGGTTTCGGCGTCGCGACCGTAAGACCCGTTGATATAGGTAAGCTCGCTGGCTTTCTCGGCCAGAACCGGAACTGCCGTCATGGCGGCCAGCGCGGTACCGGCGACGAAATGCTTCAGTCCAAAAGTCATGCAAATCTCCCCTAAGCCCCGCAATGGGAGCAAAATCGTTGATAGCGAATCGACCCGGACTTTTATTATCAGAACCAACGTACTGCCAATGATGGCGAAAAAGTGGCGCGCAGCCATTTGTGGCGAATGCCGATGCAGGCCTGCACGAAAAAGGGCCGCCGGAAGCGATCCGGCGGCCCTCGTTTTTTCAGGTCTGACCTGCGGGCTTAGCCCTGGCGTTGGCCAGTCAGCGCCATGTCACCGAATGCACCGGCGTTAACGGTACCGGTCAGCTGGTCGCCGTCGACGGTAGCCTTGCAGTTGAGCGTCATCGGCATGGGGACGGTCATGTCCATGGCCCAGGTCAGCTCGTTGCCGTTGATCTTGCCATCCTTGACGTCCATTCCGCCCATGCCGCCGGCCATCGAGCCGGTGAAGGTGTTGCCATCGTCACCAGGTACGACAGTGAAAGTGCCCTTCTGGTCACCCATGGGGCTTTTGACGACGGTTTCATAAGTACCGGCTACGGACATGCATATTCTCCTAAACGATTTGGACCGCTGATGCGGACCGGAAACAGTGGTGCAGACATCGGCATTACTTACACCGATGTCAACAAGCTCATTCTTGCGGTTCGATCACCTCGACCTTGAGGCCAAGGCTTTCCAGCTGCGGCTCAACAACTTCGGCATCGCCCACTACTACATAGACGATGTTACCCTCGTCGAGGTTCCGGCGAGCTTCGGCATCAAGCTCTGCTGCAGTGAGCTTGCTGAACAATTCAGCGCGGGTTTCGTAGTAATTGTCCGGACGGTTGAAGCGAACGATATTGACGAGTCCGCCGAGCACGTCGCCTGCAGTCTCGAACTGGCCGGGCAGCTCGCGCATGTTGGAATTGACGATCCGCTCAAGCTCGTTCGGCTGGACGCCGCGATTGTCGGTGAAGTCGGTAATCTCGCGGCGGATCTCGGCGATGGAATCACCGGTCCGGTCGGACTGTACCGGTGCGCGGACGCCGTAGTATACGCGGTCGAAAGCATTTCCGACGCCGCTGCCTGCACCGTAGGACCAGCCTTTTTCTTCGCGCAGGTTCATGTTGATCCGTGCGAGGAAACCACCGCCCAATGCCTCGTTCGAAGCAGACAGGAGCGTGATGTCCTGATCACGGCCGCGCACGTCGAGAACTTGTGCGCCGTAAATCACCGATTGCGGCGAGTTCGGACGGTTGACCAGGACGATGCGCTGATCGGGTGCCGGGATTGCAACGTCGTAATTCCGCTGCGGCTTGGCCGTTGCCGGAGCCTGCCAATCGCCGAAGCTCGCTTCGAGCAGCGCGGTGACTTCGGCCAGCGACGTGTCGCCGACCACGAAGATGCGGGCATTGTCAGGCCGCAGCCATTTGTCGTGGAACATGCGAAGATCATCGGCGGTAAGGCTTTCCAGCCGTGCACTGGAACCCAGACCGGAGGACGGAAGCCCGTACGGATGCGAACCGAATATCAGCTGGCGTGCCGTGCGGTCAGCGATCGAGTTGGGATCCTTCAACTCCGACGAAAGCGCGTTGAGAAGCTGTGACCGTTCACGCTCGATCACGTTTGCGCGCAGGCCGGGCTGGCGGATTGTCTCGGCCAGGAGTTCCAGCGAAGGTGCCAGGTTTGGCGCCAGTGCAGCCAGCGAGAAGTTCGTGAAATCCGCGTCGAAACCATTGTAGACCGAAGCACCCAGGCGCTCCTGAGCGATGGCGTATTCCGTTGAATCGAGGCGCTGCGTCCCTTCACCCATCGTGCTGAGCAGCAGTCGCTGGGTGCCGAGTGTGTCGGCATTCTCAGCCGCGCGGCCAGCATCGAATTCGACGCGTACCGAAACGGTCGGCACGGCATCGCGATGTGCGAAATACACCTGCATCCCATTCGAAAGCGTAGCGCGTTCGATATCGGGGAAGTCGAGGCCGGTCAGCGGCTCGAGCGGGGGCAGGGTATCGCGGTCGGCCTGCATGGTCGTGGCAATGCCCGACAGGTCGCAGCTTTCTTTGGCACAGTAATTTGCCTGCGCGATATCGGCCAGGGAATCCGGCCCCGTTATCGCTCCGCCGCGATTTTCGCCGCCTTCGGTGCGTTCGCCGGGGTTATAGACGAGATTGAAGACCGGACGAGAAAGCCACTTGCGTGCCAGCGCGCCGACCTGGTCGGGCGTTGCGGCGGCCATCTGGGAAAGCTGGCGTTCGACATAGCCGGCATCGTTCATGAACAGCTCGCCGGAGGCCAGCTGCGGAGCCTTGCCGCCGAAGCCGCCGACAGATTCGAGGCCGCGAATAACGCTAGCCATGGTGGAAACCTTGGCGCGCTCCAGTTCATCGGCCGTGGGACCGGTGGCGAGGAAGTCAGCGATCTGCGCGTCCAGCTTGGCTGCGACTTCTTCCGGATCGACACCCGGCTTCACATCCGCCTGGACGATGAAGACGCCTGCATCTTCCATGGTGAAGTTGAAGCTGCTCACCGAAACCGCGACAGGGTCTTCGCGCACGAGAGCGTTATCGAGGCGCGAGCTGGACAGGCCGCCCAGCACGGATGACGCCAAGTTCATCGGTACCGATTCCGCCGAGTTCGAACCGGGTACGGTCCACATACGGTAAAGGCGTGTGGTCGAGATTTGGTCGGTTACCGTCTTGGTCTTGGATTCTGCCAGGGTGGGAACGGTGATCGCCGGGTGATTGACCTCGGGTCCGCGGGCAATGTCGCCGAACCACTTCTCGACCTTTGCGCGGGCGGTGGCGGTATCGAGATCGCCGGCCAGCACGAGGACCGCATTGTTCGGACCATAGTGGTCTGTGAACCAGCTGCGGACATCGTCCATCGATGCTGCATCGAGATCGCCCATCGAGCCGATGGTCGAGTGATGGTAACGGTGCCCCTTGGGGAACAGGTTTTCGAAGATTTCGTAACGCAGCAGGCCGAAGGGGTTGTTGTCGCCCTGGCGCTTTTCATTCTGGACAACGCCGCGTTGGTTATCGAGCTTCTCCTGCGTCACCGCATCGAGCAGGTGCCCCATGCGGTCGCTTTCCAGCATCAGCACACGGTCCAGCGCGCCGGTGGGAACTGTCTGGAAATAATTCGTGCGGTCGGGATTGGTGGTGCCGTTGGTATCGGTACCGCCCATCTGCTGGATATATTCGAACCAGTCAGCCGGGGCATTTTCCGTGCCGTTGAACATAAGATGCTCGAACAGGTGGGCAAAGCCGGTCTTGCCCTTGGGTTCGTGCTTGGAGCCGACATCATACCACACGGAGACGCCGACCAGCGGGGCCTTGCGGTCTTCGTGCACGATGACAGTGAGCCCGTTGTCGAGCACGAATTTGTCATACGGCAGGTCGACTTCGGCAACCAGCTGCGAAAGCGGCGCAGGTTCAAACGCGGCGGCTTCGTCCGTGACTGCGGCATCTGCGATGGCCGCGTCCATCGGCGCTTCCGAATAGGTCGAGCAGGCCGAAACGGCGAGCGCGATAATGCTGGTGGAAATCAGGCGTTTCATAGTCTTGGTCCCCTAGAAAACAGGTAGTCGGCCTAGAAAATTATCGGCGGTTCGTCACCGTCTTTCGGCTGGTTGCATTGGCGAGCACATCTTCACGCCAGAAATGAACCGGCTTCAAGCGGTGCTGGACGAACAGCGTAGATTGATCGCTGTAGTGCGGCGAACGCGGCCGCGTGGTGGCCGCACCGAATGGCTGGATGGACTGGGACACGACGCGTTCGCCTGCATTCCATTCCACCCATTGGATGAAGCTGTCGCCGTGGCGCACTGACAGGCGGCCATCCTCGTCGACATCCCACAAGGTGGAAGCGCGCAGCGTGTCTGACCCACCGTCGAGCGGGAGGTCTACGTCACCTTGGCGCAGCCTGAGCAGTTCGCCCATGGGCGGGTCGATCCGCCCGAAATGCTGCATGAGGTGATCGACATGACCTCGCAATTCTTCCCGCACATCGGGGCGAGGCTTGTTCTGGTAGGACGAGGACATGAACTCGCGGATCATCAAAAGCGCAAGGCTGTCCGCGCGCCCGATATTGTCGGCGGTAAAGTCCCATTCCATGAGCAGGTCACGCGCCTTGGACAATTGCGCATCGTCCGAAAGGTCCAATGCTTCGAGGTCGTCCCACAGATCGCCGACATAGCCATCGCGGGCGTAGCCGGTATCGTATTTGATCGCTTCGAGTGTAGCGCGGTCGATGGTTTCCGCTTCGCTCATCAGTTTCCATGCCCGGCGCGAGCGGTTGGTCTGCTTGAGTTCGACGCCCAGTTCGGGTGCGAAGGCGTCCGGCGACAAGTCGCTGCCCGTGCCCGCCGCAGTATAAGGCGCATTGTTGGCATTGTAGATCCAGCCCGAGGCGGGGTTCACATATCGCGGCAGTTCCTCGTAATCGACCGGACCTTTCCAGACGAGCGCGCTGTCATTGCCGGGCAGAACCGCGCGCCAGTTCGGGCCTTCGGGGCGATCGGGAATGGCGGCATTGTAGACGTAGGCAATATTACCGGTCTTGTCCGCGTAGATGAAGTTGGTCGAGGGGATATCCATCCGCGCAAGGATGCTTTCCCATTCTTCCAGGGTGCTGGCCTTGTTGAGCCTGTAGTAAGCATCGAGCTGGCCCAGATTGTCGATGCCGCCATACCGGAAGGCAAAGGCACCGTTATCGTTCTTGATCACCGGTCCGTGGACGCTGCGATAGATATCACGGCTGATGGGAAGGACCAGCGGACCGAAGCGCACGGGAAGGGTGACGCTCTTCTTTTCCAGATCGCGCCACTCACCGTCGAGCATGTACCGCTCGCCGGTGTCGTCCAGTTCCAGTTCGTATACGTCGACCATGTCCGGAGTGTTGACGGTGTTCGTCCAGCCAAGATCGCGGTTGTGGCCAAGGAACGGGAAGGGCGAACCGGGGAAGTTGGCCCCGGCATAGTGCCAGCCTTCCTCGCTTTCGACGACCAGCTCGTACCAGGCGACGCCGCCGCGCCAGGGCTGGTGGGCGTTCGAAACCAATGTGGTGGGGCCGCCCGATTTGGCTGGCGAGACGGCGAAGGCGTTGGAGCCGTTCATTCCGCTGTCCTGGCCAAGCGGCGACATGGCGACGCGTTCGGCATCGTTACTGGCCTGAACAGGATCGACGGTGCGCGGGAAGCCGGGGATGTCCGGCCCGTATTCCGGGCGCAGGGCCTCGCCGGATACAAGCGGCTCGATCACGCTGTTGAGGCCGAAGAAAAACGGTTGGCGCAGGGAAAAACCTGCCGCCACATCCGTGCCCTCGACCGGGAAGAGATTGGCAAGCTTCAACTCGCCCGGGTTTGCAGCAGCATATTCGTTGAGGCCGGTTGCATAGGCTTCGAACAGCGCGCGGGTGTCTTCCGGCAGGTCGGGATATTGCCGCTCTGCCGTGCCGCGCGCATCGAGCAGGTGGTAGACGTAATCAACCGCCGCGCCGTCCTGTCCGGCAATCGCGCCATAACGGCCCTGCGCCATGGCGATGACATCCTGGAGGGTAGAGAAATCGTCTTCGGAATGCGCAATGGCGACGCCGTAAGCGACGTCGGCGTCGGTCTTGCCGTAAATATGCGGGACGCCAAATTCGTCACGGATGATTTCGGCGGTGTAAATTCGATCGGACTGCGCGACATTTTCGCGCTTTGCCCAGAAGGGTTCCCACGTTGCCAAGGCGATTCCCGCCACCAGCACGACAAGCAACAGGGCGAATCCAATACGCCCGACCCATTTGATCATGAAATTCAGTCCTCTCTCACCGGACGACCTAGCGTTGTGCGACGAGTGGAGCAACCGGTCTGGGCAAAACCTTGGTCCAGCTATTCCGCTTAGTGGATTCGGCTGTCTAGCCATGTGCGTGTGACAGCCAACATCACCATCGGCCATGAAACCTCCGGAAAGGAGGTGCTCTTCGACATCGAGGAGCTCCTTGCCACGCGCCTATTGGTGCAAGGCAATTCGGGCAGCGGTAAGTCGCACCTTCTGCGCCGCCTGCTCGAAGAAAGCGCAGGCCTGGTCCAGCAGGTGGTGATCGACCCGGAAGGCGACTTTCCCTCGCTGGCGGACGAATTTGGCCATGTGGTGATTGATGGCTCTGCCTATTCGCCAGCAGAGATCGAAGCGCTGGCCCGCCGCATCCGCGAACACCGGGCGAGCGTGGTGCTCGACCTCGACGGGCTGGAGGTCGAACAGCAGATCCGCTGCGCCGCCCAGTTCCTCACCGCGTTGTTCGATTCCCCGCGCGAGCATTGGTATCCCGTGCTCGTCGTGGTGGATGAAGCGCAGATGTTCGCGCCTGCAGTGGCGGGCGAAATCGCCGAAGACACGCGCCGCATGACCCTTTCGGCCATGACCAATCTTATGTGCCGCGGGCGCAAGCGTGGGCTGGCAGGCGTGGTGGCGACCCAGCGGCTGGCGAAGCTGGCCAAGAATGTCGCGGCAGAAGCGTCCAACTTCCTGATGGGCAGGACTTTCCTCGATATCGACATGATCCGTGCCGCTGATCTTCTCGGAATGGAACGCAGGTCCGCAGAGCGCATCCGCGAACTGGAGCGCGGGCATTTTCTCGCCCTCGGTCCTGCCATCACGCGGTTGCCGCTAGCGGTGAAGATCGGACCTGTGAAAACCGGCCTGAAAGCGCGCGCCGAAGGGCTGATGGCGATGCCGGAGACAGCGCCTGAGGACATGGCGGAACTGCTGACGAAAAACCTCGCCAGCGAGGCGCGCGAGGCCGTGCCTCCTCCGCCTGCGCCTCCTGCTCCGCGCGTGGACGAGATTGCGGAAACGATCGCTCGCGCCGAGGAGCGCCAGGTCGAAGCTCCTGCGGAGCGGGCCGACACCACCACGGTAGCATCGCGGATTGCGGAACTGATTACGGAATTGTCCGCGGAGGAAGGTATCGCTTTCCAGTCGTCCAGCGCGCAGTACCAGACATTCCTGACCCGCTGCCGCCGCGAACGATTGATCGGACCGATGCCCGATATGCAGGCGTTCCGCCGCCGGTTCGCCATTGCAGGTTCGGGCCTGGATACGCTGGATGAGGAATTGCAGAAGCGGATCATGCAGCTTGCCAGCGCGGTGGACGATGATCTTCTCGCACCCTTCCTCGTGATCGCCAAAGCCTCGCATACCGGGGAAACGCAGGTCGACGAAAGTGCACTGGCGCGGGCCTATGGCACCAGTTCGCCAGGCCGCATCCGCCGCCTGCTCGATCACCTGGAAAAGCAGGGCCTGATCGTGGTGCGAGAAGATTTCGGCGGCGACCGCACGGTAATGGTGCCCGGGCTCGAAAGTCAGGCAACAGGATAAATTACGTATTCCCCCTCGCCATTCGAGAACCTACCCCTATATTTGACTAACACACCTCCTGATTGTTGTGGGTGAGGGCTTGTGTTGTAATTGGGCAACACCATATGGGTGCGGCAATTCTTGATGAGGGCAAGCAATGAATCTCGAAAAATTCACTGACCGCGCGAAGGGTTTTCTCCAGGCCGCGCAGACCGTTGCGATCCGGATGAATCACCAGCGGATCACTTCGTCGCACCTGCTCAAGGCGCTGCTCGACGACGAGCAGGGCATGGCCGCACAGCTGATCCAGCGGGCCGGAGGAAATCCGGGTGTTGCGATTACCGAGGTCGACAATGCGTTGGCCAAGATCCCCGCAGTTTCGGGCGGCGGCGCGCAGCAAACTCCGGGTCTCGACAATGACGCGGTCCGCGCGCTCGACAAGGCAGAGCAGCTGGCAGAGAAAGCCGGCGACAGCTTCGTGCCCGTCCAGCGCGTGCTTCAGGCACTCGCGATGGCAGACAATGATGCCGGCAAGGCGCTCACATCGGCGGGCGTCGATGCCAAGTCTCTCGAGGCCGCGATCCAGGAAGTCACCGGCGGCCGCACGGCCGACAGTTCCGGCGCCGAAAACGCCTATGACGCGATGAAGAAGTATGCCCGCGACCTGACGCAGGCGGCACGCGACGGCAAGCTCGATCCGGTCATCGGACGCGACGAGGAAATTCGCCGTACCATCCAGATCCTGGCCCGCCGCACCAAGAACAATCCCGCCCTCATCGGCGAACCCGGCACCGGCAAGACCGCGATTGCCGAAGGTCTCGCCCTGCGCATTGCCAACGGCGATGTGCCTGACAGCCTCAAGGGCCGCACGCTCATGTCGCTCGACATGGGCTCCCTGATTGCCGGCGCGAAGTACCGCGGCGAGTTCGAAGAACGTCTCAAGGCCGTCCTCGACGAGGTGAAGGGCGCCGAAGGCCAGATCATCCTGTTTATCGACGAAATGCACACTCTGATTGGTGCTGGTGCCAGCGAAGGCAGCATGGATGCGTCCAATCTCCTCAAGCCTGCGCTCAGCCGCGGAGAGCTGCACTGCATCGGCGCAACCACGCTCGACGAATACCAGAAGTACGTCGAGAAAGACCCGGCGCTGCAACGCCGCTTCCAGTCGGTTTATATTGACGAGCCCAGCGTGGAGGACACGATTTCCATCCTGCGCGGCATCAAGGACAAGTACGAATTGCACCACGGCGTGCGCATCACTGATGGCGCGATTGTCGCCGCGGCGCAGCTGTCCAACCGGTATATCCAGAACCGCTTCCTGCCCGACAAGGCAATCGACCTGATGGACGAGGCAGCATCACGCATCCGCATGGAGGTGGAGAGCAAACCGGAAGAGATCGAAGGTCTCGACCGCCGGATCATCCAGCTGCGCATCGAAGAACAGGCCCTGCAGAAGGAAAGCGACACCGCGTCCAAGGACCGGCTCGAAACCTTGCGCAAGGAACTGGCCGAGCTCGAACAGCAATCGAGCGAGTTGACCACGCGCTGGCAGAACGAGCGCGACAAAATCCATGCCGAAGCACGGATCAAGGAAGAACTCGACCACGCCCGCCTTGAACTGGAGCAGGCGCAGCGCGCAGGCGACTTGGCAAAGGCTGGTGAGCTTTCCTACGGCAAGATACCCGAACTCGAGAAGAAACTCGCCGAAGCGACACCGCACACGGAAAATGCCCTGCTGAGGGAAGAGGTCACGGAAGACGACATCGCCGGTGTCGTCAGCCGCTGGACCGGTATCCCCGTCGACAAGATGATGGAGGGTGAGCGCGAAAAGCTGCTCGAGATGGAAAGCATCCTTTCGAAGCGGGTGATCGGCCAAAGTCAGGCCATCGATGCGGTTTCCAAGGCCGTGCGCCGCGCGCGTGCCGGGCTCCAGGATCCGGGCCGACCGCTCGGCAGCTTCCTGTTCCTCGGCCCCACCGGCGTCGGCAAGACGGAACTGACCAAGGCGCTCGCCGGGTTCCTGTTCGACGACGATACCGCAATGGTGCGCATCGACATGAGCGAATTCATGGAAAAGCACGCGGTCGCCCGTCTGATTGGCGCGCCTCCCGGCTATGTCGGCTATGAAGAAGGCGGCGTCTTGACCGAGGCTGTCCGGCGCAGGCCCTATCAGGTGGTGCTGTTTGACGAAGTCGAGAAAGCCCACAGCGATGTCTTCAACGTGCTGCTGCAAGTGCTCGACGATGGCCGTCTGACCGACGGGCAGGGCAGGGTCGTGGACTTCAGCAACACGCTGATCATCCTTACCTCCAACCTCGGCAGCCAGTACCTTGCCAGCATGACCGACGATCAGAAGGTGGAAGATGTCGAACCGCAGGTGATGGACGTGGTGCGCGGACATTTCCGTCCCGAATTCCTCAACCGGCTGGACGAGATCATCCTGTTCCACCGTCTGGGAATGGAACACATGGCACCGATCGTCGAAATCCAGGTGGCGCGGGTCCAGAAGCTGCTCAAGGACCGCAAGATCGTGATCGATCTCACGGAAGGCGCGAAGAAATGGCTCGGGCGTGTGGGCTATGACCCAGTCTACGGTGCGCGGCCGCTGAAGCGGGCAGTGCAGCGTTATGTTCAGGACCCGCTGGCTGACATGATCCTGCAAGGCAAGGTGCCCGATGGCTCCCACGTGAAGATCGACGAGGGCGACGGCGCTTTGGAAATGAAGGTCGAATAATGCTTTGCCGGGCGGCTCGGCCTTTGCCGTGCCGCCCGTCATCGGTTTGTCAAATACCAAGCGATTCGCCCGAATTCTCGTGAGCCAGAAAATCGGCGCCGGGCTTCGCGAAAGATAGTTCTAGATTTCACGCCCTCATTAACTGATAGTTACGCATAGGAATGCGCGGATCCCGCGCTGGTCCAGATTAATGTGGGATTTACGCAACAGACGCTCCAAAACCGCCAAACCGCTTTGACACTGCAGGACCGTTAACGCAGAACCCCTCGCAGTTGGGACTGGGGGTCTTTCCACCCGGACAAATAATGACGAACCGGACGCCGCTAGGGGTGCGTCCTTTTCGTCGTCCGGTGATGGTAGGCGCAGTTCCGGTTGTCGCGACTGGAGTATTCAATGCGAAAAATTCATACAAAAACAATTAAGGGTCTCGCCCTGTCGGCGTCGGCCATTGCGCTTGTGTCTGGTAGCCAGGTATTTGCGCAGGACGCTGACTGTCCTGAAGGCCAGGAAGACGTTAACGGCGAATGTGTCGTTCAGTCTGACGGTCCTGACGGCGTAACCAACAATGACGCCAGCGCCGGCGACGTCGTTGATGTAAGCAGCACGGGCGCTAGCGGTGAGCAAGCACCCGGTGCCATCGTTGTTACCGGTTCGCGTATCAAGCGCGACACTTACAGCTCGATCTCGCCGCTTCAGGTTCTGACTACCGAAGCTGAGCAGGAAGCCGGCCTCTTCGATCCGACTTCGATCCTTCAGCGCTCTGAAAGTGCTGCCGGTGTCCAGATCGACGCAACGTTCCAGGGCTTCGTGCTCGACAACGGTCCGGGTTCGACCACGCTGGACCTTCGCGGTCTCGGCGCTGACCGTACACTTCTCCTCATCAACGGTCGCCGTCTCGCGCCCGCAGGTGTTGAAGGTGCGCCTACCGCTCCTTCGCTCAACCTGCTCCCGAGCACGCTGATCGAGCGCTACGACCTGCTTCTCGACGGTGCTTCGTCGGTTTACGGTTCGGACGCAGTTGCCGGTGTCGGTAACGTCATCCTCAAGAAGGATTTCGACGGTCTTGAGCTGACTGCATTCGGCAACATCAACCCGCAGGGCGGCGGCGATGACTACACAGTCGGCGCAGCATGGGGCTTCAACACCGACCGTGGTTTCTTCGGCATCGGCGCGGAATATGACTTCCGTGACAGCGTCCGCCTGAGCGACCGTGATTTCTTCCGCGGTTGCGATACCAACCTCGACATCACCAATACTGGTGAAATTCGCCGCCTCACGATCGACCAGCAGGCAGGTGCGCTTGCCGATTCGGATGGCCTGATCACGACTTCTACGAGCGAATGTATCCAGGACGGCTTCAATGGCCGCATCATCGTTCCGTTCACCAATATTGGTTCGATCTATTACGACGAGACCGTCTATGGCGGCCAGGTCGGTAACTCCGGTATTCCGGGCTTCTCGGAATCGTTCTTCGGTGGCCCGATCGATGCGGATGGCGATGGCGTTCGCGACCTCGACTTCCTGAACGATTACAACCTGAACGGGGCCAATCCCGAGCAGACGTTCCTCAGCCAGCAGAAGCGTTACAACATCCTCGCTTACGGTGAGTACACCTTCCCGGGTGCGGCAAATCTGACGCCGTTCTTTGAAGCGATGTACACACGTGCAGAAGTGTTCGGCGAGAACGAATTCTTCGCCCAGATCTTCCCGTACGTACCGGATAACAACCAGTTCAACCCGTGTAATACGGACGTCTCGGGCATCGACTGTCGTTCCGACACCGAAGCCTCGCTTCCTGGTTCCGGCCTATTTGGTTTCGGTCCGATTTCGGCCCGTCCGGTGTTCGCCATCGAAGGCGACCGTAACAACACCGATGTTACGCAGGAGCAGTATCGCGGCGTATTCGGTCTGCGCGGGGACCTTCCCTTCATCGCACCGAGCTGGTCGTTCGAAACTTCGTTCGTCTATTCGTTTGCTGAAGGTCGTTCGAACGTCCGCGGTATCCGCGAAGACAAGCTTGCCTTCGCTCTGGGTATCGACCCGACGATGGACTTCGACGGCGACGGCATCATCGACAATAACGGTGACGGTATTGCCGACGACTACAACTCCGGTGTGACTATCGGTAACTCGTTCATCGCACAGGTAACTGGTGGTCTTCCGGCTATCACGCCTTGTGATGCATCGGCACTTGCAAATCCGAACGCGGCGCTCGCCGATCTCACGCAGGGCTGTGTTCCTGTGAACCTGTTCGCACCGAGCGTTCTTGGCTCGGCGCAGGGCAATTTCGCCACGCAGGCCGAGCGTGATTACGTGTTCGGTGATCGCTCGTTCGACACGACTTACGAACAGATCGTCTGGAACGCGTTCGTAACGGGTGACTTGTTTGACCTTCCCGCAGGCCCGGTTGGCGCTGTGCTTGGTGTCGAATATCGCCGTGACGAGATCAACTCGGTCGCAAGTGATGTCGCATCCAACGGTCTCTTCTTCGGCTTCTTCGCGGATAGCGGTGCAGTCGGAAGCAAGGAAATCAAGGAAGCCTTCGGCGAAATCGACATTCCGCTGCAGGCCGACAAGCCTTGGGTTCGCGAACTGAACCTGAACCTGTCGGGCCGTGTAACGGATGAAGAGTTCTACGGAACCAACTTCACCTACTCGATCAAGGCTGGCTGGCGTCCGATCGACGCTCTCTTGCTCAAGTTCAGCTACGGTACTTCGTTCCGTGCACCGAACCTGCGCGAGAACTTCCTCGGTTCGCAGTCGGGCTTCAACTCGGTTACCGATCCGTGCGCCGTGCCTGATCAGGCGTTCGATGCTGACACCGGCACGTACGATCCGACCAACGAAACGCGCGATCAGCGTATCCTCGACAACTGTATCCGCGAAGGCCGTGATCCGACCACAGTCGGTTTGCAGATCGATCCGACCACGGGTGCAGCGCTGTCGCCGATCCAGGTCGCCAGCGTCGAAGTCAGCCGCGGTGGTGCGCTTGACATCGATCCGGAAACCTCACGCTCGATCACAGCTGGTTTCGCGTTCGAAGAAACCTTTGGTGAAGGTTGGGACTTCGCGCTGGGCGCGAACTACTACGATATCAAGGTGAAGGACTCGATCATTTCGCCTTCGCTCGGTTTCATCGTCAGCGATTGCTACACGCGGGAAGATCCGCAACGCAGCACTTTCTGTGATCGTATCACCGCATCGACCACCGGTTCGCAGCTGATCTCTGACGTTTTCGCAGGCTTCATTAACCTGAACGAAGAAAGCGTCCGCGGCTTCGACTTCAACGGTCGTCTGGGCAAGGAAGTGCCGCTGTTCGGCACACTGGTGGACTTCGGACTGAATGTCCGTGCCAACCATCTCCTTGAGCGGAGTTCGCTGTTCATCGATGATACCACGGGCAACTTCGTCAGCGACGAAGACCGGGGCGAAGTGGGTCTCCAGAAGTGGACCGGTCGTGCGACCTTCACTGCTGGCATCGACGAATTCCGCTTCTCGTGGAACACTCGCTACATCGGCGGCTTCGACCAGGATCCTGACCTGATCGACGAATTCTCGGACGTCTTCGGTTATAACGAAGCAGGTGAATTCATCGGCCAGACCGGCAGCACCTGTCTCGGTGGCGGTTCGCGTGATGCGTTCGGTGTCCAAGACGGCATCGTCCCAGGCGACGGCGTGTTCTGTCGCCCGGTCGGCTTCGCTGACGAACAGTTCCTGCACACGGCATCGATCAGCTACCGTGCTGAGCAGATGGAAATCATCCTTGGCGTAAGCAACGTCTTTGATACTGCGCCGCCGCAGGTCAGCCCGTTTGCATCCGGCATCACGGATATTTCGAATACCGTGCTTGGTGCTGGTTACGACTATAACGGTCGTGAATTCTTCGCGTCGATCAACTACGCGTTCTAACGCTGTTCAGTTTTACTGAACTATAAGTTTGGGCGGCTCGGTGCGAATGTGCTGGGCCGCCCATTTTCGTTCAAGGGGTTGAACAGGTCTTGTGAGAAGAGTCTTATGAATAGTCTGAAGTTTAGTATGATGGCCGCAGCTGCAGTCGTTTTGTCTGCGCCCCTTGGGCCGGTAGCTGCATCGGCGCAGCAGAACACCACCGGAATGCCGACGGTCCCGATCGAAGCTTGGGCACTTCGCGATGTGGTGAGCTCGGTCCAGGTTTCTCCCGATGGCAAACACGTCTTGGTGGTGAGCAGGGACAGCAAGCTCGGTGACAACTTCCTCGACATCTATAAAGTGGAAGACATGTCCAAGCCCTTCAAGCGGCTTGCCGCCGATCCGATGGAAATCGTGTCCGCCTCGTGGATCAGCGATAATCAGATCATCGGCACCACCTGGAAGGTCATCCGCAAGTCGGTGAAGTACCAAGAGCAGGATGTTCGCGGCTACAAGGTCTATGTCTACAACCTCGAGAAGAACAAGTTCACCGAGGCAGACGGCAATTATGACATCGTCAACAGGTTGCCCAACGATCCCGATCACGTGCTGATTTCACAGGCTCGCCGTAATGATGGCGGAACGGGCGTCGATCCCCTCGAATTCATTCGTCCGCGCGCCTATTACAAATTCAACGTTGAAAGCGGAACAAGAGCGCTCGTCTACAAGGGCAGCGAGAAATATCCGAGTGCTATCTTTGATGACGACGGTAATCCGCGCTTCACCTCGTCGATCGACCAGGCGACGAAAGAGCTGCGCTTCTACTACCGCGGTGCCAACGACGGCGACTGGACTCAGATGGATCAGACATATGATCTGGATGAGCACGAGAATATCTATACCGTCTACAGCGGTTTCCAGGGCTTCCAGGGCTTCAACGCCGAAGATCCCACCAAGGGTTACTTCATCACGACAAATGGTGAGGACAAGGCCGGTCTTTACGAATTCGACTTCAATACCGGCAAGCTAGGCGCAAAGCTCTATTCCAACGAGAATGCCGACATCATCGGACTTCAGCGTCATTCGATGGCGCGTTCGGGGAATACCAGTCTCGTGGCAGCAGTTTTCCCGGGAGAGAAGTACGAACGCGCATGGTTCGACGAGACGGAATTGGCACTTCACCAGACCCTCGAAGCCAGCATTCCAAATGCTCACCAAGTGTCGATTACAAGTCGGTCGGACGACGGGAAGACCATGATTGTGAGCAACTCAGGTCCGCGTGATCCGGGTTCATACTGGCTGGTCAAGGACGGCCGGATGTCCAAATTGGGCAGCCGCAATCCGCTTCTCACGCCGAACGAACTGAGTGACGTCGAATACATCCAGTACAAATCGCGCGACGGGCGGACGATTCCGGCCTACGTCACCAAGCCCAAGGGCGAGGGACCGTTTCCGCTGGTGGTCATGCCGCACGGCGGACCGCACGTGAATGAAGTCGTCGGTTTCGACGAATGGGGCCAGCTGCTTGCGAATGCTGGCTACATGGTCCTCCAGCCTCAGTACCGTATCTCGACGGGTTGGGGGAAAGAGCACTTCGATGCCGGTTATGGCGAACATGGCGGAAAGATGCAGGACGATAAGGACGATGGTGCGATGTACCTTGTCCAGCAGGGTCTGGTTGATCCTGACCGTATGGCAATGTTTGGCTGGTCGTATGGCGGTTACGCCGCGCTGGTTGCTGCGCAGCGTGATGAGAATATCTATCAGTGCGCGATTGCCGGTGCAGCGGTTGCCAACTCGGAACGCTGGTACAAAGAGACCCGCAGCCCGTACAGCCCGCAGGCATTCGATGATTGGTCGAAGCGTCGCGGTACGATCGGCGTAGATCCCGTCAAGACAGCGGAAAAGACCAATATCCCGCTTCTGATGGTACATGGTGATGTTGATCGCCGTGTGATGTATTATCACTACGAAGACTACAAGAAGGCCATGGAAAAGGCCGGCAAGACCAATGCGCAGTATCTGACGCTTGAAGGTGCCGATCACTTCTCCAACACGCTGATGTACGATCACCAGGAGCTGTTTTACACCAAGATGCTGGACTTCCTGAAGAACGATTGCGGCCCGGGTGGTCTTTGATCCAGGCTTAGCATAGCAAATACACACAGAAGGGGCTGGACGAGCGATCGTCCGGCCCCTTTTTTTGCGCCCGGCCTCGGGAGCGTACGACAGGATTGGTCGGGCTTTGCGCTTGCAGGAGCGGCTGCCCGTGTGTGTGCAGACATGACAGTCCGAATGGTGAGGGGGGCTAAGGTAGTGTGGAGAGGCCTTGCGGCCACCGAACGGTGCGCGACGCGCGGCCTCCTGAGCTTACTGCCCTGAAGAGCGTCGGCAGGATACCGAAGCGTGGGTGGTATGCTTGATGGCGCCTTCTGAGAGCATGCACCAGTCTTCGGCGTTGCGGTCTTGAACAACGGGCATGGTGCCAGCCGCGGCACAATGGCTTCAGGCAAAGAAAAAGCCGCGGACCTTTCGATCCGCGGCTTCTCTATGTGACTTCTTCGGGAATTAGAATTCGAAGTTGATCCCGGCGAAGAAGGTCCGACCTGTGTCGTACAGGGTCGGGAAGGTGTTGCCGTTGCCGAGCGGAGCGCCCGACGACGAGCTGACCGGGGGCTGCTCGTTGAGGAAGTTGAGCACACCGCCGCGCAGGGTTACCGAGTCTGTCAGGTCCGCGAAGAGCGTGAAGTCAAGGTAGTTCACTGCAGGCATACGGTCATCGATTTCAGGCGATGCGCCTTCTTCGTTGTCCGTACCGCCGTAGTAGCGCCATGTCAGCGACGGCGAGATGCCGGCGATGCCGTCCCAACCGATGGTCAGGTTATGACGATACTTCGGGTTCACCGGAACGACGCAGTCGTTGTTCAGCTGAGCAACGCAGTCAATCGCATCACCGCCCGGGAAGGGGATGAAGTCGTTCGACAGCAGGTATGTTGCTGCATAGTTGAGCGACAGGTCACCGCCACCAAGCGGCAGACGATAGGCCACCTGGCCGTCGATGCCCGAAGTGGTCAGTTCTGCGATGTTGACGTTCGTCAGCGTGAAGCCAACGCCCGGAGCCGAGTTCAGCGAACCCTGAGCGTCACGCTGCAGGAGGTCACAGAACGTGGAGTCGCCGGTCGCCAGGCAGTTATCAAGAATGGTCTGCTGACCGATACCTGCGCTGATGTAATCTTCGACGGTGATGTCGAAGTAGTCGACCGAGACGATCAGACCCGGAGCAAAGGTGGGCTGGAAGACCGCACCGAACGTCCACGTGTCCGAGCTTTCCGGGATCAGGTCCGGGTTACCGCCGGTGATGGCACCGGTCTGGCCCGAAATGACGTCCAGGATGTTGCCGTACTGTCCAGCCGTTACACCCGTGTTGGCACAGGCAGCAGCCGATGCGTCGGGATTTGCGGTTGCACAGGGATCGTAAAGACCCGAGCTACGCTGGTTGAGGTTCGCAAGACCGATGTCCTGGCCGGTGTACAGCTCGATGACGTTCGGTGCACGAACGGCGCGCTGGAACTGACCGCGGAACGTGATGTCCTCGATCGGCTTC
Source organism: Qipengyuania psychrotolerans (assembly GCF_019711355.1). NCBI lineage: Bacteria > Pseudomonadati > Pseudomonadota > Alphaproteobacteria > Sphingomonadales > Erythrobacteraceae > Qipengyuania > Qipengyuania psychrotolerans. The sequence goes on along the minus strand of NZ_CP081297.1, from coordinate 1,903,886 downwards.
CAGCTCAACTGTACGCCGAACGCATCCGTAGCGAACGAGTTGGTGCTGTTGTTACCTTCAGCTTCGTATTCTGAGTGACGGTACTGACCAGCGACAACCAGTTCTTCGAAGAACGGACGGTCGGTGATCAAAGGAACCTGCAGCTCGGTGTAGATTTCATGAACGTCTACACGGCCGGCAACCGGGAGGGTTGCACCGCCAACGCCAGTGAAACCGCCACCGGGGATCCGGCTGATTTCGTCAGGAGTCGACTGCAGTTTGTCCTGGCGGTACTCGACACCAACGAGGAAGGCGACGCCTTCGTCGGAGAACGGCGACGAGAAGCCATATTCACCCAGGTCAGCCTGGATGTTGGCACCCAGAACGAGCTGCTTGGTTTCACCGATGATGATGCCGACGCCCTGAATGAAGTCGGTCTGATCACTGGTGATACGCGTGGTGCCATCGGCATTACGCTGGAACGGGTTGTAAGGAACACAACCGCCGCTCTGGTCGATACAAACAACGTTGCCGTTGCCATCGTCGACAGCAAAGAAAGCCTGCTGCAGGTTGGCAACGACGAAGTCGTTGGTCGAAACCGAAGTGTCGGAAGTCTGGCCGTACTGACCGAAAGCTTCCCAGTCCCAGATGTCGGCGAAGGTGCCGCGGAAACCGCCAACGATACGGAACGCCGAGTTGTCGAGACGCGAGTTACGCGGTCCGCCTTCGATGTTACGGTGCGAAGCGGAAATGCCGCTTACGATGTTGCCATCAGCGATATCGTCGGCAGTACAACCGAAGATGTCGGTCAGAGCGAGGCCTGGCGTACCCTGGATGTAGGGGTTGTCGCAGTTGATCGAATACGCGCCGATACCGAACGAAGCGGTTTCAGCGATCTGCGCATCCGAGCTGTTGTCGACATAGCTCAGGTCCATGAACATTTCGACGTTGTCGGTCAGTTCATAATAGCCCTTGGCGTAAAGCGTGAAACGCTCTGAAGGACGCTGGAAGAAGTTACGCTGACCGAAGTTGTAGGTCTGAGCGGGACCGCCAGCGAAAGGAATGATCGTGCCGTCTTCTTCCTGGAAAGCAAAGCCACCCGGTCCGCCGAAGAGGCGGAAGTTTGCCGAGCCAACGCAACCTGCGCCGCCGAAGCTGGTCGCGCTGGTCGAATTACCGATGGTACAAGCCGAGAATGCACGGTTGTCCTGGGTAACCTGCTCACGCTTTTCGTAGTTGGCGTACAGCGTTACGTTACCGCGACCGTCGGCAGTGTTGGTGCCGATGATGCCGGTGAAAGCATACTCGAGACCGTCAAGTGCCGGATCAGGAATGGGCTGACCGCCAGCTGCGAGGACGTTCTCGAAGAAGTCCTGGTCGTTGCCGTTCTGCTGGAAGCCGACCTGCGCGTCGAGTTCGACGCCTTCGAAGTCACGCTTGAGGATGAAGTTGGCAACACCGCCGACTGCGTCCGAACCGTAAACGGCCGAAGCACCACCCGTCAGGATGTCGACACGTTCGACAAGCTGCGAAGGGATAAGGTCAAGGTTGGCCGACGAGATCTGCGACGAACCGTAAGGCAGGCGACGACCGTCGATGAGGACGAGCGTACGGACCGAGCCGAGGCCGCGAAGGTTCAGTGTCGAAGTACCCGAGGCACCGTTCGAAACTTCACCGGCCTGACCGGCGAAAACCGAAGGCAGCTGGTTGGTGAGGTCTTCGATACGTGTCGTACCGCGTGCAGCGATCTGCTCGCTCGAAACCGAAAGAACGGGAGCCGCGCTCTCGAGATTCGGGTTGGCGTTGAGTCGTGTACCCGTGACGATGATGGCCGGGGGCGCTTCTTCTTCAGCCGTGGTGTCAACAGTGACATCCGCGTCCTGAGCGAAGGCCGGAGCCGCCACCATGGCCAGAGCGACGGTAAGCGAACCGGCACTAAGGCGAAGTTGCGTAGATTTTTTCATCTGGTTTCATACCCTTATGAATTGCCCGCACCACCAGGGCGGTGAAGGCGTTGCCGATTGAAGGGATGAAATTTGCCGCGTCGAAACGAAGCGTTTGGTCCCTCCAACCAAATGCGTGGGGTGAAGCCTGCGAGTGACTGGATAACTCCCCAGCCGCCATACAGACGTTCCCTGAAGCCGACCTACGCCTAATGGATGGCTGGATGAAACGCATTCGGCGGGAAAACAGGAATTTCGGCGCCTCGTGTAGCACACATGCAACACATCGCGACTTGCCGAAAAGCGCAGTTTTCGCCACAGTTTTGGGGCCTTGCAACCGTGTAAGGCGCGTTCGTGCCACAATTCCCGAAAGGATGTTCAATGGCCCATCTACCGCTTCGCCTGCTCGTAATATCGGCAATCGTCCTGCCGATGCCGCTTGCCGCGCAGGACCGTGCTTCGGACAAGCTCAAGACGCCTGAAGTGGTCGAGGAATTGTTCAATTGCCGTGCAATCGAGAATCCTGAAGAACGCCTTGCCTGCTTCGACCGGGAAGTGGAACGGGTCTTCGCAGCAAATGAAACGCGCGACCTCGTCATCACGGACCAGAGCGAGATCACCGAAGCCAAGCGCGGCCTGTTTGGATTGAACCTTCCCAATCTGCGGATTTTTTCCAGTGACAATGGCTCGGAAGACGTTGACCAGCTTACCGCCACGCTCGCCCGGGTGAGCAGGATGGATAATGGACGTTACCTGTTCGTGCTCGAAGACGGCGCGCGGTGGATGCAGACCGGCAACGTGAACGGGGCCCAGCGTTACAAGGAAGGTGACGAGGTGCTGATCAAGAAAGCATCGCTGGGCAGCTTCCGGGCGTCGGTCGGCGGAAGGAATGCCGGAAAAGTGCGCCGCCTCGACTAGGCGCGGCCTCGGAGCAGGGACGCAAGCGGCAGATCGCACCGAAGGGCCAGAGTAGCGCATCTGTCCGGCATTGCAGTTGACGTAAACGGAAAGCGACCTTAGCCCGTGGCAAATTGAAACTGTAATCCGGAGAGAGCCATTATGCCCGAAGCCTATATCGTCGAAGCCGTCAGGACCGCCGGCGGAAGAAGGGGCGGCAGGCTTGCCGGTGTGCATCCGGTCGACCTTGCGGCGCGCTCGCTCGATGCCATCATGGAACGCAGCGGCCTTGAGACCAAGGTGGTCGACGATGTGGTCATGGGCTGCGTCAGCCAGGGCGGTGAACAGGCGATGCAGGTGGGACGCAACGCCGTCCTCGCGGCCAAGCATCTCGGCGAAGGCGTGCCCGCCGTCACCATCGACCGCCAGTGCGGATCATCCCAGCAGGCGATCCAGTTCGCCGCGCAGGCGGTTATGAGCGGGACGCAGGACGTGGTGATCGCCAGCGGCGTCGAAAGCATGAGCCGGGTGCCGATGGGCTCGACGGCGATGTTCCACATGAAAGAGGGACTGGGCAACTACAAGTCGCCAGGCCTCGAGGAAAAATACCCCGGCATCCAGTGGTCCCAGTTCATGGGCGCGGAAATGATCGTGAAGAAGCATGGCTTCACCAAGGACGATCTCGACCGGTTTGCCTTGTCCAGCCACCAGAAGGCGATCGAAGCCACCCGTTCCGGCGCTTTCGAGGCTGAAATCGTGCCGGTCGAGATCGAAACCCCCGAAGGCACGCAGATGCATACCGTGGACGAAGGCATCCGCTTCGACGCCACGCTTGAAAGCATCTCCGGCGTTAAGCTGCTGAGCCCCGAGGGCACCATTACCGCCGCTTCGAGCAGCCAGATTTGCGATGGCTCCAGCGCGGTGCTGGTGGTTTCGGAAAGGGCGCTCAAGGAATATGGCCTCACCCCGATGGCCCGCATCCACAATCTGACCGTGACGGCCGGTGATCCGGTGATCATGCTGGAAGAACCGCTGTTCGCGACTGATCGCGCTCTCCAGCGTGCCGGAATGAGCATTGGCGATATCGACCTGTTCGAGGTGAACGAAGCTTTCGCTCCGGTCCCGCTCGCGTGGATGAAGCATACCGGTGCCGATCCTGACCGACTCAATGTGAACGGCGGTGCGATTGCGCTTGGCCATCCGCTGGGCGCATCCGGGACAAAATTGATGGCCACGCTCGTTCATGCATTGAAGGCGCGCGGCAAGAAATACGGTTTGCAGACGATGTGCGAAGGCGGCGGCGTCGCCAATGTCACCATCGTCGAATCGCTTTAACTAGTTCTAATTTCGAGAGGAAATTCCATGGAAGTCAGTAGCAACACTCCCGCAGTCGTAACCGGCGGCGCATCGGGCCTCGGTGAAGCCACCGCGCGCGCACTTGCCGCAAAGGGTGCCAAGGTAGCCATCTTCGACATGAACGAAGAGAAGGGCGAAGCGGTCGCCAAGGACATCGGCGGCATCTTCTGCAAGGTCAACGTGACCAGCGACGAAGACGTGGATGCCGGTTTCGCCAAGGCGCGCGATGCCCACGGTCAGGAACGTATCCTGGTAAACTGCGCGGGTATCGGCAACGCGATCAAGACCGCCAGCCGCGACAAGCAGACCGGCGAAATCAAGCATTTCCCGATCAGCGCGTTCGACTTCGTGATCCAGGTCAACCTGATCGGCACCTTCCGCTGCATCGCCAAGTCGGCTGCGGGCATGATGACTCTCGATCCGCTGAGCGAAGACGGCGACCGCGGGGCTATCGTGAACACCGCATCGGTTGCTGCCGAAGACGGGCAGATGGGCCAGGCAGCCTATTCCGCATCGAAGGGCGGCGTGGTCGGCATGACCTTGCCGATCGCACGCGACCTGATGCGCGAAGGCATCCGCGTGAACACCATCCTGCCGGGTATCTTCAACACCCCGCTGATGAATGCCGCTCCGCCGCAGGTGAAGGAAGCGCTGGCTGCATCGGTGCCGTTCCCCAAGCGCCTCGGCTATCCTGCAGAATACGCCAACGTCGCCATGTGCATGATCGAGACGGGTTACTTCAACGGTGAAGACGTCCGGCTCGACGGCGCGATCCGCATGGCACCGCGTTAAGCCAGCGGCTTAATCGCCGGCCGGCCCGCAGCGGCTGGAGGTCCAAATGAAAAGCCCCCGAGCGCTTCGCGCATCGGGGGCTTTTTTTGGATTGTCCGGACCCGATCGGAGGCTGTTTATTCAGACCCGTCTTTCGGCATCACGCGGATTTCCAGCGCGCCATCGGGCTTGAGATACTCGCGCGCTGCCGCGCTGATATCGGCGATAGTGATTGATGCCAGCACATCCGCGGCATTCCGGCGCCGTTCGAGGCGGTCCGGCTCTGCCTGTGCGGTCGCAACGACGCTGCTCCAGCTATCGTTATCCCGCTCTGCCCGAGTGAGCCGTTCTGCAATTGGCTGACGGGCGCGGAGCAGCGCATCTTCCGAGATGGTCCCTGACGCCAGTTCGGCAGCAATCTGTCGCGCGGCCATCGTCACGACATCCATCTTGTCAGGCGTTGACGGGGCCAGCACCGTGATGTGCCCGAAGCCATCATAATCGTACGAGGAATAGGAGAAGGCTTCAGGCGTGTAGGTTGCGCCCAATTCCTCGCGCACGACATCGGTCATGCGCAGTCCGAAGATGGCAGCGAGAAGCTCGCGAGTGGCATCAGAGCGGGCATCGGAGCCGTCGTCAGTCTTCCATTGCAGGGCCACCAGCCCTTGGTCTGCCGCGCCCGCATGAAAGAGCGTCCGCCGGGACAGGTCGTCGGTGAACGTGACAGGCTGCACTGTCTGCGGCCGTGCAGGAGCCGCCCGATCAGTCAGCGCCCCGAGCGTAGCGGCAACGGCGGCAATCGCGGCATCTTCGTCAAACGCCCCGACCAGGCCAAGCTCTACCGAGCCAGAGGCCAACTGTGGTTCAATCGCCGCCTTCAAATCCGCAAGCGACACGCGTGTTAGCGCCGCAGGATCGTCGAAACCAAAGCGCGTGTCATTGCCAGCGGGAATATAGTTCAGCGCCGAGATGAACAGCTGGATAGGATTGTTTGCAGTGTTGGTTGCCAGAAGCTGGGAAAGTCCTTCCCACTGGGACTGCGTTTCCGGGCGGTAGCCAGTTGCCGTCAGACGCGCAGCCAGAAGCTTGAGCTGGAACTCCAGATCCTGCGGCGTGGTGGTTCCCGAAGCGATCAGGGCGTCCTGCGCAGCGCGCATCCCCATTACGACGTTCCTGCCAGCAATGATGCGGCGCATTTCGTCGCTGTCATGAGCGGCGAACCCGTCTGCGGGAAGGAGGGTTTGCATCAGGTTTGCAAGGGCAGGCTTGTCTTGCGGAAATGCGCTCGCGCCCTGACCGATTTCCATGGTCAGCGATACGCTGTCTGGCTTGAAATCGGTCACTTTCATGTTGAGCTGGACGCCGTTGGCGAAGCGTACTGCGCGAATGCCGAGATCGTCGATGCGCGTATCCGATACCACCGTTCCGGGCACCCCGAAGCTGTCATAGGCAAAGTCCGCCGTCACCGCCTCGACCGGCGCGGTCAGCGCTATTGCCTGGCTTGCATCCAGAGCGGAGGCGACCTCGGCGTCGAAATTGTCGATCGGGGTCTTCGTGGCAATGTGGATAGCGGTCGGTCCGCCCTGCCAGGCCGCCTTGAAGGCGGTGTGCACGGCGTCCGCCGTCATCGCCGGTTTGAGGGCTTCCCACAATTGCAGCGTGTCTTGCGGGGCCATGACCACTGTGTCCATGATCGAACTCAGCGCGATCTCATCAGCGATCGCAGAGCTCGGGCGGCCTTCTGCCTGTGCCGCAGCATTGCGCAGCGCGGAATCGAACAGCGCCATGGCTTCTTCAATCTCGCTTTGCGTAAAGCCGAATTCGTCGGCGCGGCGCATTTCCTGCTCCGCCAATGAAAGCGCAGAGCGCCAGTCATCGTCTTTCGTGACCACCAGCAGGCCGAAGCTTTGCGCGGCCTGGAACAATTTTTGCGCTGATGCCTGTCCGCCGAGCATGGCAGCATCGGGCTGCTTTGCCAGCGTGTTGACGCGGTTGGTGATGGCCAGCCCCGCGATAGCTTTCAGCAGCTCTTCACGCTGCTCGGCCAGAGTGTTCGTCGCAGGTGTGAACGGCGACATGCGATGGTATTCGATCACGCCGGGCACCGCCGGATCGGCAAAGTGTCCCAGCAGCGGTTTGGCAGGTGGGTTGACCGCGCCGACATAGTCAGCGCCCGGCTCTCCAGTGCCGCGCCAGTCGGAGAAACCATCGCGGATGCGCTGTTCCATCGCGGCAACATCGAAGTCCCCGACCACGACCAGGGTCGCATTTTGCGGACGATAATACGCGCGATAGAAATCGCGGAGCGTCTCGGCACTGATCGTGGCCGTTGCCTCTGCATCGGAGCCGATACGCTGACCAAGGCGGCTTTCGGGCAGTGCCAGCGTGAACCAATCACTTCCGCGCCGCAGCCGTGGGTCGTTGCGAACCTGCGCTTCGGAGATGATAATGCCGCGCTCACGCTCTACCGCTGCGTCAGAAATGGTCAGTTCGCCGGCCACTTCGCGCATGATCATCATTGCCGCATTGATCGTGGCATCATCGGTCTTGGGCAGGTCGAGCTTGTAGGTGGTGCGGTCGGGCCAGGTCTCTGCATTGGTATCGGCGCCGAAGGCCAGCCCCAGCCGTTCCAGCATGGCGACCAGTTCGCCTTCTGGAATGTTGGTCGACCCGTTGAAAGCCATGTGCTCGATGTAGTGGGCAGCCGTCCGCTCAGCGGCACTTTCTTCCAGATTGCCGACATCGAAAGAGAAGCGCACCGAGGCGCCTCCTTGCGGCGTGCCATTGGGCCGCAGAGCATAGCGCATGCCGTTGTCCAGGCGGCCAAAGACGATCGCCGGATCCGCAGGAAGTTCCGTGCTGTCGATATTCCAGGCGGGCACGCCGTATACGGCATCGGTTTGCGTTTGCTGGGTGGCGGCAATTGTTTCCTGCGCCGCAGCCGGGCTGGCCGTCAGCGATACGGCCAGGGCTGCAGCCATAGCCATTGTCGATACGCGCAAACGTGCGCCTGAAAAATTCGAAGTCATGTGCGGTCCCCTATCGGTTTGATGCGAGCGAGGCGGTTCCAATGCCCGCCACTGCGCTCGTCAAATCCGGATCTGGTTTCAACACATTGACATCATTGCGTCCATCGGCGCTGGCGACGCTGGTCGAACGATCAAAGTCGTTGATAGAACGGTGTGACTATTCCGGCACCACCATCTGCGTCGCGGCCAGCAATGCCAGCCGCGACCAGAAGATTGTAGGGAGCAGCTATTACCCGATCATAGCGCCCGAGTGGGAGTGATGCTGCAATTACTTGTCGGCAAAAGGTCTTAGCTGATGGTTTCCATAAGGCTTACTTTGCCGTTCCATGCGTCGTCTTCGGCTGCATTGGCCAAAACGACAGCGACATCGCCGCGCGCGGCTTTGCCTTGTGGATCGACATCGTCGCCCAGCCGCACGCTGCCGGTTGCATCGTCATCGGTGAGCGCGACCGGGCGCAGGATCGCGTATTCGATGCTGCTGGATTTCAGGCGTTCGTCAGCAGCATGTTTGGCTTCGAGATAATGGGCCAGTTCGCTGTCGGGATCGGGATTCTCCGCGCCGACAGAACTTAACATCACGAAGCGCCGCACATCGGACTTTTCGGCTATCTCGATGAGACGGATCGCGCCGTCCCGGTCGACCTTGTCGGTCATTTCCGCGTCGGTATCGCCGCCGGAGCCGGCTGCGAAAATCACCACTTCGCAATCATGCGCCACGCTGTCATCCAGATCGGTGAGATCGCCAAGGCGTTGTTCGGCGGCTTCGGGCAATTGGCTGGTGTCCGACGAAGACCGTACGAGCGCGACTGGTTCGTGGCCGCGGTTGCACAATTCTTGGACGAGACGAGTGCCGGTGTTGCCGGTAGCTCCGGCGACTAAGATTTTCATGCGATATTCTCCGTAAATCTTGTAATTATCAGGGCAGGAAGATGGCTTTCGCGTTCACGAATTCCTTCATTCCGAAGCCGCCATGTTCACGGCCGTATCCGGAATTTTTCACACCGCCGAAGGGCATGTTCGGATCAGCTGCCCCGAACGAATTGATGCGCACCATCCCGGTGTCGAAATGGTCACGTGCGAGCCGGATGGCCTTGTCCTCGTCCTTGGTGAAAATGCCGCCGCCAAGACCGTAACGGCTGTCATTTGCGATCCGCATTGCGTCTTCATCGTCCTTGGCCCTGATGATAGAGGCTACCGGTCCGAACAGTTCATCGTCATAGGCAGGCGTGCCCTTCTTGCAGTCGGCAAGCACGGTGGCAGGATAATACCATCCGCTCGGGTCTTCCTCGGGATCGCCGCCGCACAGCAGTGTTGCGCCGCCTGCCACGCTCTTGCCCACCTGTTCGACCAATGTGTCGAACTGCTCCTTGCTGGAAACTGGCCCAAGCTGCGTGTCTTCGGCGGTGGGGTCACCCATCGTGATGGCTTTCATCTGGTCGACAAATGCACTCACGAACTCGTCATAGACCGCATCGGTCACAATGAACCGCTTGGCTGAAACGCAGGTTTCGCCATTGTTGTAGAGGCGCCCTTGGACGCAGGTTTTTACCGCCAGTTCGAGATCGGCATCTTCAAGCACGATGTAGGCATCGTTCGATCCCAGCTCGAGAACGGTCTTCTTCAACGCCTCGGTCGCCTTGGTGCCGATGTGGCGTCCGGCACCATCGCTGCCTGTCATGGTAACGGCGCGAACCTTGCCGTGCGCGATGATTTCATCGGACAGGTCGTGGCCCACCAGCACAACGTCGAACAACCCCTTCGGCAATCCTGCCTCCAGGCACAAATCGCGCAGCAGCAGGCCGCTTCCCGTGCAGATGGAGGCGTGCTTGAGAATGCAGGCGTTGCCTGCCATCGCATTGGCGGCAAGTACGCGCACCGGCTGGTAGAACGGGAAATTCCACGGCTGGATCGAATAGATCACGCCGATCGGCGAATAGGTCACGATGCCGCGCTTCTTGCCGCCGGAATGCTTACGCTCTTCGTCGGCGAGCTGGGAGGGTCCATTGTCCGCGGTGTATTCGAAAATGCGCGCACAAATCTCGACTTCGGTCTTTCCGTCGCGGATCAGCTTGCCGGTTTCCCGGGTCATCAGTTCACTGATGCGGTCGGTGTTTGCGCGCAGGACTTTTGCAATTTCCCGCAGCACCTCGGCCCGGTCTTCATGGCTGCGCGCGCGCCATTCCTCGAACGCCTCGTGCGCAGCGTCAATTTTAGCGAACGCCTCGTCCTTCGACATCAGGTCGTAGGTTTCGACTGATTCTCGCGTGGCGGGATTACAGGTTTCGATCTGTGACATGGAGGTATCCTGGCGTTGCTTAATGAAAAATACTCTTCCTCAACGGGCCTCGATGCCGCGCTGTTCCAGAGAGTATTTTTTCCTGGAATCGGAACTTTTGCGCCGCAGGATTTCCTACTTTGCGGCAGTGGCTTAGAGGCCGCAAGAGATGCAAAACCGCTCTCAGCTCAATTCCGATCCCGCTTGTCCCGGCAGAGGGACGCTTTGCTTTTCGGGCAAGACCGTGTTCCATGTGTTCCATCCAGATGGACCGACCAAGAGGGAATCCAAATGAGCTCCTACACGCAGATCAAGCTCGACATCGCCGACGGTATTGCCACCGTGACGCTGCACCGGCCCGAGAAGATGAATGCCTTCACCCGCACCATGATGGCCGAGTTCATCGACGCGCTCGACGTGACCGATGCCGACGACAGCGTGCGCGCGGTGATCGTGACGGGCGAGGGCGAACGTGCCTTCTGCGCCGGTGCCGACCTGACGCCGGAAGGCGGGGGGCATGTGTTCTCCGATCCCAATCCGGTCGATGACCTGTCTGACGAGCGGGTGCGCGATGGCGGCGGGCGGCTGACGCTGCGGCTGTTCAACTCCAAGAAGCCGCTGATCGGGGCCTGCAACGGCGTGGCGGTGGGCGTGGGGGCGACGATGCAGTTGCCATTCGACATCCGCCTCGCCAGCGACAACGCGCGGTTCGGGTTCGTGTTCGCGAGGCGCGGGATCACGCCCGAAGCGGCCTCGAGCTGGTTCCTGCCCAAGCTGGTCGGAATGCAGACCGCGCTGGAATGGTGCATGACAGGCCGGGTGTTCGATGCGGGCGAAGCGCTCGACCGGGGGTTGGTGCGCTCGGTGCATCCGCAGGGCGAGTTAATGGATGCGGCGGTCGGTCTCGCACGCGAGATCGCCGACAACACCTCGGCTGTGTCGGTTGCAATGACCCGGGCGATGCTGTGGCGGATCGGGGCGGGGGGGCATCCGATGGACGCTCACCGGATCGACAGCCGCGCGATCTACCGCCTCAGCCGGAGCGCGGATGCGAAAGAAGGCATCGCCAGCTTCCTGGAGAAAAGGCCACCTGAATATCCCGATACGGTGGGGCAGAACATGCCCGATTTCTATCCCTGGTGGGACGAGCCGGGCTACGAGTAGTTGCAAATGTGATAGTTACGCCCGCAACGGCCTTGCCAACCGCGTCACTATACCTAGAAACGCCTCATGCCCATTCGCCACCCTGCCAAGCGCCTCGCCGATTTCCTGCCGTACCAGCTGTCCGTCGCGTCCAATGCGGTGTCGACACGCATTGCGGAGCAGTATCGCAAGCGTTTCGCGCTCAAGACGACCGAGTGGCGGATTATGGCGGTGCTCGGCGACAGCGGGCCGCTGACCCAGCGCGAGCTGTCGCAGCTCACGCTGATGGACAAGGTGCCGGTCAATCGCGCCTGCAAGACGCTGGAAAGCAGGGGGCTCGCCGAACGGACGCCAAATGCGAAGGACGGGCGCTCGCACCTCCTCGCGCTCACGACAGAAGGCAAGGCCGTACATTCGGGCATTATGCCGCTCGCGCTGAAGATCGAGAAAGAGATGTTCTCCGTCCTGACCCCGGAAGAACAGGCCGCCATGCGCGACATGCTGGCCCGGGTCAGGGATAACGCCGGAGACTTCGACGCAGAAAGCCTGGCCGACTAAATAGCCGACCAGGCTTTCTCACATACGACCCGCAAGGGCAGTTATTGTTGCCTGTCAGCCTCCGCCGCTCGTCACGCCGCTGGCGAAAGCGTCGGCGATCGAACAACCCGCCGGGCCGAGGATGACCACGAACAACACGGGCAGGATGAACAGGATCAGCGGAACGGTCATGATGGCGGGAAGACGCGCGGCCTTCTCTTCTGCGCGCATCATACGCTCGTTACGGAATTCGGCCGACAGGACGCGCAAGGCGCTGGCGAGCGGAGTACCATAGCGTTCGGTCTGGACCATCGTAGTCACCACGCCCTGAACAGCCTCGAGATTGACGCGGTAGGCCAGGTGATCGAACGCCTGCTTACGTTCGTTCAGGAACGATAGCTCGATTGCCGTAAGGGTGAATTCTTCGCCCAGTTCCGGATAAGCCCGGCCCAGTTCCTTGGCGACGCGGTTGAACGCGGCGTCCACGGTAAGACCAGCTTCCGCGCAGATGACGAGTAGATCGAGTGCATCGGGCAGACCCTTGCGGATTGCATCGGTACGCTTGTTCGCCTTGTTCTTGAGGACGATTTCGGGCCCCTTGTATCCCATGAACACGACGAACGCGAGCGCGGCTACGCGCTTATATTGCCAATCAGGATAGATCTCGACCAGATAGAGCATGACGAATGCAAACCCGCCCAGGAGGATTGGGAGGACCATCCGAAGACCGATCAGGACGACCGCGACTTCCTTGTTTCGATAGCCGGCCCAGGCCAGCTTTTGCTGCATGTCTTCGACCTGGCTCTGCTGCAGAACCTTGAGGTTGCCCAGCGTATCCTTGATCTTGTCGGTCGTGTCGGTCTTGCGAACCAGGCTCTGACGTTTCTTCGCGCTGGTTGTGACGAGGCCGAGCTTCAATTCTTCACGGCGACCTTCAAGTGCTCGGACGCGTTTCGCCATGGGATCCCTGATTGTGACCGCGGAATAGATCGCGATGAACACGGCCATTGCTGCGATCCCGGCAAGGATCGAGCCGACGAGAATGACGTCGAAGCCGAGGAGGGTAGGGCCGCTTACGGGTTCCATGATATCTCTTCCTCGTGCCTTAGATTTCGAAACTGACCATCTTGGACATGATGAACGCCCCGATGCTCATCCACACCAGACCGCCCAGTCCGATAACGATCAGGCGATCGTCTTCGAAGAATGCGCCGACGTAGGTCGGGTTGATCCACCAGATCATGCCAAAGACGATGAACGGGAGGGCGCCGACTATGTAAGCCGATGCTTTGGATTCCGAGCTCATCGCGCGGATCTTGAGCTTCATCTGCGCGCGCTTGCGGAGCACGTCTGACAGGTTCGACAGGGTTTCTGCCAAGTTGCCGCCCGTTTCGCGCTGGATTGCGAGAGTGATGCAGAAGAAGTTGAATTCCGGTATTCCCAGACGGTCAGCGGTCTGTTGGAGGGCATCCTCCATCGTCCGACCGATCTTCGTGCGCTCGACAATGCCGCGGAATTCCTGACCTACAGGCCCGGGAACTTCCTGCGCCACCACGCCGAGAGTTTCGGTCACCGGAAGGCCCGAGCGAAGGCCGCGGACGAGAAGTTCGATCGCGTCGGGAAATTTCGAGTTGAACTGGTTGGTACGCTTCTTGATCGTGCGATTGACGACAAAGTGCGGGATGCCCAGTCCAAAAAACAGGCCAATTCCGAACGACAGCGGCAGCGAACCGCTCTTGAGGAACATGATGATGGCGATGCCAAGCGTGATGCCCAGCGATGCATAGGCATATTGGCTCAACGTCCAGCCTTTGCCTGTACGATCCAGGCGGATAGCCAGCGCTTCGAGGCGTGAACCCGACCCAGCCCGTTTGAACTGTTTGGGCTTGCGGGCCGCAATGGCCTTTTTCAGCTGCGATTCGACCTTGGTGTCGGTGCTTTCCGAGTGACGGAAGCGTAGTTGCTGAAGGCGGCGGTGTCCGGCTTTCGCAGCATCAGGTCCGGTGAACGCCATGTACCCGATGACGAGCAGCGCAAGGACGCCGCCAGCAAGTAGCATGATCTGGAGCAAATTATTCATCTCGTTCCGTCCCCGTCGCTCAATCTTGAGTATGCGCCCGGAAGGGAAGGGCCGCGCGTCGCGCGGTCCCTGCTCTCCGCGTGCTTATTCGGCCGATGCCTCGACCTTGTCCTTCTTCGCCAGCAGTGACTTGATGTCGAAGCTGCCGAGGAGGGACTTCTTGCCCGAAGCCACTTCAGCGGCTTCATCGCTTTCTTCGTCTCCAAGCCCGATGATACGGGTCGAAAGCTGCTTGATGCTCGCCGACGCCTTGCTCGATGCATTGGCATCGACAAAGGTCTTGCCCAGTTTCGCAGCGTTCGCGGCAGCCTTCTGGTCGGACGGGATCGTGATATCGATCGCGCGCTCAATCGAGGCTTCGAAATCGGCCTTGCTGATTTCCGCGGCACCCGGCTGGACCTTGTTGGCCACGATCACCGGAGTGGCGTGCGCAGCATTGGTCTTGAGCCAGGACAGGATGCGGATCGTATCGCGTGCCGAAGCCAGCGTCATTTCCGTTACCAGCGTCACGACGTTCACATCGTTCAGCAAGTGCGGGAAGTTGATCAGCATGTTGCGCGGCATATCCACCAGCGTCATCTCGAATGCGTGACGGAATTCTTCCTGCAGTTGCAGGAATGCCGAACCGTCGGTCATCAAGGGCGCGTTGATGGGTGCTTCTGCCGACAGGATCGCCAGATTGTCATTCGCACGGATCATGGCGCGTTCGATAAACAGGCCGTCGATGCGGCTGGGGTTATCGATTGCGTCGGTCAGGCCGCGGCCCGGTTCCAGATCCAGTGTCAGTGCGCCGACCCCGAAATGCACGTCGAGATCAAGCAGAGCCGTCGGCATGTGCTGCTCGGCGTAGATCCATGCCAGCGAAGTCGCGATGGTGGAGGCACCAACGCCGCCGCGTGTTCCGACAACCGCCGTGGAAATGTGACGCTTGACCTGATCGCTTTCGCCGCCGCGCGGGGCAGTGAACACTGCCTGCGCCGCATTCAGCGAATCGCGCAGGACCGAAGCCGAGAGCGGCTTGAGCAGGTAATCGTGAATGCCGCTCGCAAGGAGGTCGCGGTAAAGACGCACGTCATTGACCTGCCCGATGGCGATAACGACCGTGCCGGGTTCGCAGACTTCGGCCAGGGCGTTGATGTCGTTGAGCGGATCTCCGCTTTCCGACAGGTCGACCATCAGGATGTTCGGGCTAGCCGAAACCGACAGGGACTGGATCGCATTGCGCAGACCGCCCTTGTTGCATTTTTCAGGCTGCCAGCCGAGCTCGATAACGACCGGGCGCAGGACGTCCAGCGCTGTCTCGTCGCACAGATATGCTGCGAACGGATCGCGATTGCCGGGCATGCTCGTTTTCAAGGAAGCGCTCATGACTTACTCCACTCCTTCGGTCGTGCTGATTTCAGGCAGGCCGCCGGCACCGGTCGGCTCTGCGTCCCGATAGGCCCGGATGGCTTTCGTCGAGGTCGTGACGATGGTCTCGCCAGTGCCCTGCTGGCCCTTGATCAGGTCTTCCGGATTGGCGACCATCGCAGCGAGATTGCTGTTGGTAGCGCATCCGTAGTTGGGATTGGTCGAGTTGTCGTAATTCCGCTCGGCCGTGTGCGACCAATCGGGGCAACCCGGGACCGAAGCGGTCGAGCGCGTGAGAACGACACGTGCCTGGCCAGGTTCGGAGTAGCCGGAAGTGACCGGCGTGCCTTCAGCAAGAAGGATACCGTACCGAGATGCCAGAGCTGCCACGTCTTCACGCAGTGCAGTCGAATTGGTGGCGTCTTCGATGGCAACGCGGTCGCCATAACGAAGGTCCATGCTTTCAAACCATTCGGCCAGACGCTGCTGTTCGGATACGGGCAGGCCATCAGCATTGGTACTGACGTCGAGCGTGTAGTTCGAGCGCTCAACCACCGGCTGCTTCACGCTGTAAAGCGAGCGGTTGTCCATGTTCGTGCTGCCGCAGGCACCCAGTGCGAGGGCAAGCGAAGCTGCGAGCGAAGCGGAAAGCTTGCGTTTCATATTCGTGTGCATCTTTCGTCCCCTTATTCGAAGCTGAAGCCGGGCTTGGCAGCCGCAGTCTTCTCATCGCGGCGAGCCTCGTTAGGCATGGCCACTTGTTCGTTCTTGTCCGATCCCTGGTACGAGATCTGCGGCGCAGTGTTGCCGGAGTTGCGGACGGTCGGGACCGGGCGGCCAAGACCACCTGATTGGCCATCAGCTTCCGAGAAACCAAGCGTGCGCTGGAGTTCGGTCGGTTTCAGGTAGCCATCGGTCGGAAGACGGATGTCGTTCGCGTTGACCGGCTTGACCAGATAGGGCGTGACCACGATCACGAGCTCGGTTTCGCCCTTACGATAATCGGTCGATCGGAACAGGTTGCCCAAGACCGGGATATCACCGAGGCCAGGAGCCTTCTCGATCTGGTTCTGCGAAGAAT
Organism: Qipengyuania psychrotolerans; assembly: GCF_019711355.1. Lineage (NCBI taxonomy): Bacteria > Pseudomonadati > Pseudomonadota > Alphaproteobacteria > Sphingomonadales > Erythrobacteraceae > Qipengyuania > Qipengyuania psychrotolerans. The sequence continues at coordinate 1,887,445 of NZ_CP081297.1, read as the reverse complement.
TCGACAGCAGGCCAGCGATCATGAAGCTCTGGCCAGAACCCAGTTCGACGGTGGTTTCGGCACGGCGTGTAATCAGGCCGGGAACGCGGAACCCTTCGATCGTGATGGCGCCCTGGGAAGAGAGCTCCGAAACTTCGGGCCGCACGCGGATCGAAATACGGCCGTTCGAGAGAACCGTGGGGGTGTAAGCAAGGCTTACGCCGTAGTTCTTGTATTCGATCGTCGTAGTTCCGAGGCCCTGGCTGAGCGGGATCGGAAATTCGCCGCCAGCGAGAAACTCGGCAGTTTCACCCGAAAGTGCGGTCAGGTTTGGCTGCGACAACGTTGTCACCAGGCCCTGCGTTTCCGCAAGATCGAGCGCCGAGAGGATGTCCAGACCAAGCAAGTTGCCGGTAAATCCGAGCCGCGTGCCCGCATCTGCCATCGGAACGACAGAAGTTCCGGAACCTCCAGTGTCGAAACCGACACCGAAACCGCCGGGGCTGTTGGCTCCGTATTGCGGGATGCCTTGATCGAACCCGGTGCCGACACCGACGCGGAACCCGTTGGTCGCATCGATCGAGGCGAGGTTCGCACCGATAGTACGGACAACCGAACGGCTGACCTCTGCGATGCGGACCTGAAGGTTGACCTGCAGCGGCGTAGCCATGCGCAGGCGGCTGATGACGTTCGTCTCGTCGCCCACGAAGGCTTCTACGAGGGCTTGTGCCTCCGCAGCGTCTTCAGGAGCAGCAACCGTGCCGGTCAGAAGCACCGTGTTGGTGCCCATCGTGGCGACGTTGATCTGCGCCTGCGGCATCGCGAGAGCCAGCATCTGATCGACGCTGTCGATGTTCGAGCCTACGCGAACATTGGCCGACCAGATGATGTCACCGCGAGCGTTACTGGCATAAACGGTGGTTTCACCGCCTGATTTGCCGAACAGGTACAGCTGGCGCTGCGATTTCACCTGCACATCGGCGACGTTTTCGTTCGAGATGAACACGTCGGCCATGGTGCCGGGCACGTTGATAAGCTCGCCGCGGCCAATCGAAAGGACGATGTCCTGGCTAGGGCTGACGACCGACTGGGCCGTAGCCGTGGTCGTCGGGGATGCTGCCAGAGGCGCAAGCGCCAGGCCGGCAAGCAGCAGTTTTGTGGAGAGACGACGTTTCATGGAATTGCCCCCTGAATGGCTTCCTAAGCTTGATTAATCTTAACGGAGCGACTGTGCGGAAACGGGTACCGCTTCGGTAGCCTTGCCGCGCGTTACACGAACCAGCGGACCGCTGGGCCGGGCGACCGTGGCAGTCGTGCCGCCGTCGCTCGCCGGAGCTGGCGCCTGCTGGCGAGCGCCGCCGCCGCCGCCCTGAGCCGGCATGGTGCTGCGCTGGAAGCGCGAGACATCACCGCCGGTCACAAAGGTGCCGCGAGCATCGTCCGGACGTCCCAGGGCATTGCGAAGGATACGTTCTTCTTCTTCGGGCGTCGCATCGTCGGGGATGCTGATATCGCCCTTGGCAAGAGCACGCTCGAGTTCGCCTTCGGTATCAGCGATAGCGCGCAGAGCCAGGCTCAGCGTACCGATCGTCTGTGCGACGGCGACCTTTTCGGCGATCACGGGAGTGACTTCCATGGTGACCGTGCGGAACGCCTTGACCTGCGTAACGCCGTCGATGGTTTCCTGCGTGGTCGACTGGTCGGTTGCCAGCACGCGAAGGTTACGAAGGATGGTTTCCGACGCCTTCAACGATGTGCCGTTATCGCCCTGCACCGACTGGGTGAGGACCATGTCCACACGGTCGCCCGGGAATACGAAGCCGGCAACGCCGCTTTTCGCATCAACGGGAACGGTGATGGCACGCATGCCAGGAGTAAGGGCTGCCGCAAGGAATCCTGCATCGCCCGGGCTCACCAGTGAACCTTGCGTAACCGGCTCGCCTGCTGTGATCGGGTGACGGACAACAGTGCCGATCAGCTTGGCCAGATCCGCCTCGCCATCGAGGAAGTATGCGTCCTGCACCAGTTGTTCCGGCCAAAGCTGGAAACCGATTGCATCGGCAGTGATGATGGTACCGGTCGGCAACGCGCGTTGCGCCACCAGGACCTTGGGACCGTTGGCTTCGACCTGTGCCGCGGCGTTGGCCTCTGGAGCCGAGGCTCCTGCGAACATGCTGCGGGCAACAAGCGCAGTGCCGATCGCAACGATCAGCGCACCAACCAGCAGTACCAGCTTCTTCCTATCCATGGCTATTAAGCCCCCTCATATGGCCCGCTTGATTTAAGGTGCGGGCAGCTATGGTTTCTGTCTCTAAACCCCGAATGGTTAAGATCGGGTTTTCAGCCGAATCCGGCCTGTGAAAATTCTGTGATGAAGCCGCCGCCGGCCACCCACAGTCCGGCGATGGCGATTGCCAGACCATATGGAATCCGCGGCTGCTGATCGTGACGGCGAATGATTCGGATCGACGCCAGCGTGACGAAAGCGAGGATCGCGACCGGCACCATTGCGACCAGCAGGGAAACCGCGCCGTTCGTGGCTATGGGCTCGATCAATGCATCGGGCAGGGCCAGCTTGGGACCGCCCAGAACGGCACTGGCGAAATTGAGTGCGACAAGGGTGCACGCCCCAAGCAGGAAGGTATCGCGAATGGGCTTGCGGCCGACGACGCGTGAATGCGCAACGCCCCACATGCCCATGGCAAGCGTGAGCACCCAGCCAGCCATCGCCATGATGATCACGAGGAGTGCAAAGTTCGTCGGCGGGAACCACAGAGCCAGGGCAGTCAGGAGTTTGACGTCGCCCCCGCCCATCTGGCGCACGGCAAAGAAGAGGCAGCAGATCGCAAATGTTGCGGCTGCCAGACCGATCTGGATGGCAACGCCCGGCCAGAGCGACAAACCGGTCTCCCACCAGAACAGCGGCGCTCCGGCCGCAATGACCAGGTTCAGCTTGTTGCCGATTGTCCGGGTCCTGAGGTCGGTGAAAGCCGCCCACAGCAGACCGATTGCCAATCCGGCAAGCAGAACGTAATTGAAAAACTGGTCGTGCATGACGCCCCCGAAACTTCAGTATCGAGGGCTGTGCTACCGAAACATGCTTACCAAATAGTAACCATGCCACGCTCGAACATTCGGGAGAAGCCCATTACTACTGCCAACCCGACAATGCAGAGCGCGCCGATCGACCGGCGGGCCATTCCGCCCCACGCCATCGAGAGCAAATGGCAGGCAGCGGATGGTCACCAGCTGCGCCGGATCGACTGGCCCGGCGAAGATGGCGGCGTACGTGGGTCGATCCTGTTCCTGCCGGGACGCGGCGATTTCTACGAAAAGTATCTGGAAAGCCTGGAGCAATGGCACCGTGACGGCTGGCGTGTCACCGCGGCAGACTGGCGCGGGCAGGCAGGCTCGGGGCGTTTGGGTAATGACGACACCACCGGCCACGTAGAAGACTTCGCCGACTGGGTAGCCGACCTTGAACACTTCTGGACCGAGTGGGTGAAGACCACGCCCGGTCCCCATGTCCTGGCTGCCCACTCCATGGGCGGTCACATCGTGATGCGCGCCCTCGTCGACGGAGCAGTATCGCCAGATGCCGTATTTCTCTCCGCTCCGATGCTCGGAATGAGCGGGCCGCCACTGCCGCTTCCGATGCTGCACAGCGTCGCGCGGGTGATGACCATGGTCGGCGAACCTACCCGCCCCGCCTGGAAGTGGAGCGAGAAGCCCGGTGAGGTTCCTGCCCATCGCCGCGAGCTCCTCACCCATGATGATGAACGTTACGAAGATGAACTGTGGTGGCGAGAGCAGCGCCCCGAGCTCGTCATGGGGCCCGGAAGCTGGGGCTGGGTGGAGCGGGCCTATGCCTCAACCCGGGTGATCGAAGCCGATGGCGCGATGGAAAAGGTCAATGTGCCGGTCCTCATCATTTCAACGACCAACGATAAACTGGTGAGCCATCCCGCGGTCAGGAAGGCCGCACAACGTCTGCCCAAAGGCGAGCTCGCAGAATTTGGCGACGAATCGCATCATGAGATACTGCGCGAAGTGCCGGCAGTCCGCGACAAGGCAATGGCTGCGATCAGGGAATTTCTCGACCGGGTGGTACCCGCGCAAAAGTGACGACCTACGACTACGCCATAATCGGCGCCGGAATTGCCGGTGCGAGCCTCGCTGCCGAGCTCGGAGAAGCGGGAGCAAGCGTCCTGCTGCTCGAGGCGGAAGATCATCCGGGCTATCATTCAACCGGCCGGTCGGCAGCGTTCTGGGAGGAATGTTACGGCGGGCCGCAACTGGTTCCGCTGACGCTGGCATCGGGCGCGCACTTGCGGGACAACGGCTTTCTCCGGCCGCGCGGCGCTCTTTACATAGGCCGGGCGCAAGACAAGGCGGCCCTCGACAGCTTCATGGACCGGTTTGCCGGAACCGGAGCCACGATAGAACGGATCGGCCGCGAACCCATCGCAGCTCGGGTCGCCGGTCTGCGCGAGAAATGGACCGATGCAATCTGGGAACCTGCCTGCGCCGATATCGATGTCGCGAGGCTGCATGAGCACTATCTGGCGCGAGCAAACAAGGCCGGAACCACTCTGGTGTGCAGGTCAGCCGTCATACAGGCCGATCGGACAGGCGGCGCGTGGTCACTCGAATGTTCAAACGGGAACACATACGCCAGTTGCACCTTGGTCAACGCGGCAGGCGCGTGGGCTGACACTATTGCGGAATTGGTCGGTGCTCGTCCGCTCGGAATTCAGCCGCTGCGCCGCACGGTCGCGCAACTGCGGACTGATCCGGCTCCTTTGCCTGACCAGCCGCTGGTACTGGATATTTCGGGAAGCTTCTATTTCAAACCAGAAGCGGGCCGCGTGTGGCTAAGTCCCCATGACGAAGAGCCCAGCGCGCCCTGCGACGCAGCCCCAGAAGAGCTGGCGGTGGCGCAGGCGATCGACCGATTCCAGCAAGTCGTCGATTGCAACGTCGTCGCGGTCGAACGCAAATGGGCAGGGCTCAGAAGTTTCGCGCCTGACCGGCTGCCTGTCTACGGGATGGATCCGCAGGTCGAAGGGCTCGCATGGTTTGCCGGGCAAGGCGGATTCGGCATCCAGACCTCACCCGCGGCTGCGCGGCTTGCAGCGCAATTGCTGACAGGCTCGCCGCGCGATGCGGTGACCGAAGGGATCGATGCCGCCATTTATTCGCCGGGACGCTTCGCCTAGCCAAAGCGTCAACATTTGTTAGGGTGCATGGCGAATCCAACGTCAATTCTAGGAGAGACGCATGAGCCATCATTTCGAAATTTATAAGGACAAGGCCGGGGAATTCCGGGTCCGTTTCAAATATAATTCCGAAACCATGTTCTCGACTGAGGGCTACAGCTCCAAGGCGAGCGCGCAGAATGCCATCGATTCAATCAAGAAGAATGGCCCCGGCGCGGAAGTCGTCGACAACTCCTGAATTCTAGCCCTTGCCAGCGGCGGCGCGGTCAGCGGCTTCGGTGGCGAGGGCATCCACCCGTTCGTTTTCCGGGTGACCCGAATGGCCTTTGACCCAGTTCCATTCGATGGTGTGGCGCGCGCTTGCCTCGATCAGGTCGTGCCATAGTTCCGCGTTTTTGACCGGCTTCTTGCTAGCATTGACCCAGCCGCGCTTTTTCCAACCGTGGACCCACTTCGTGATGCCTTCGATCAGATACTTGCTGTCGGTATAAAGAGCGACCTGGCACGGCTCGATCAGCGCGTTAAGGCCCTTGATCGCAGCGGTCATTTCCATCCGGTTGTTTGTGGTATCGGGATCGCCGCCCGACAATTCTTTTTCATGCTTTCCCATGCGCAGCAACGCGCCCCAACCGCCAGGGCCAGGATTGCCTTTGCACGATCCATCGGTGAACAATTCAACTTGTTTCATCGGGAGGCCCCTAGCGCGAGTGCGCGCTCAGGCGAAGGCCTTGTCGGCGTTCTCGACATAGAAATCCCAACGCCGCACGAAATCCATCGGATCCTTGCGCGTAACCAGCGCATCGGCGGGCGTGTCGAGCCAATCTTCGGCGCGGCTTGCGACGAATCGCAGACAAGCGCCCTGGGCAAGGATCGGCAGCGCTTGCCGTTCGCTGCCCTCGAGCGGCCTGACGGTCTCATACCCCTCGACAAGCGCCTGTCCGATAGCTGCACCGAACCTTTTGCCGGTCCGATCGAAGCACCATGCCGCGTGGGTTACCGCAAGGTCGTAAGCCATGGCGCCATTGCAGGCGAAGTAGAAATCAATCAGGCCCGATACCGTTTCGCCCATCATCAGGACATTGTCTGGAAACAGGTCTGAATGAATGACCGATTGGGGCAGATCGCCTGGCCAGGTTTCAGTGATATTGCGGCCCATATCGATAACACGCGGCAGCCGGGGATCGATTTTGGCCAGAGCATCGGCTCCGCATTTCTCGAGGATTGCCAACGTGTCTTCCGGTGCAAGGTCGTTTTCGCGCTGGCGGCCGAAATCCATGGCCGCGATGTGGATCTGCGCGAGCGCCGCGCCAACCGCACGGGCCTGCGCCGGCGTAGGTTCAGCTGGAGAGATGCCCGGAAGAAACTCGATCAGGGCAACTGCCTTGCCGTCATGGCTCCGGTAGGCTTTCCCTGAACGATCGTGGACAGTTGCCGGCACAGGACACTTTTTCGCTGCGAGGTGATCAAGCAGGCCGAGGAAAAAAGGCAGGTCGCCCAATTCTATTCGCCGCTCGTACATCGTCAGGATGAAGCGGGCCTTGGCAGTATCGACAATCCAGTTCGAATTCGAGACGCCCTCTGCGATGCCCTTGGCAGAAACCAGTTCGCCGACATCGTAATGCGCGATCAGGCCCGCCAGTTCTTCGGCGCCAAGGAAGGTATAGACTGCCAATTCAGTCGGTGAGCTGACGCGGCAGTTTGAAGATCATCTTTTCCTCGGTGGTGGTGATGATCTCTTCGCTGACAGCGCGCCAGTCGGACAGGCGGTCAACCACCTCGCGGACCAGCTTTTCCGGGGCCGATGCGCCGGCGGTCAGACCAAGTGTGCCGACACCTTCGAGCCATTCCGGTTCGATCTCGCTCGCGCGCTGGATCAGCCGTGCATCTGTTCCCATCCGCTGGGCAACTTCGACGAGACGCAGCGAGTTCGATGAATTCGGCGCTCCGATCACCAGCACCAGGTCGCAGCCGCCAGCAATCTCTTTCACCGAGGCCTGACGATTGCTGGTCGCATAGCAAATATCTTCTGCTTTCGGTGCGACGATCTGCGGATAGCGTTCCTGCAAGGCTTCGACGATTTCGCGCGTGTCATCCACGGACAGAGTGGTTTGCGTGAGGAACGAGAGATCTTCGTCTTGGCCGAACGGCAATTTCGCAACGTCTTCGATTGTTTCGACGAGCGTGATCTGGCCTTCGGGCACTTGGCCCATCGTCCCGATAACTTCGGGATGTCCTTCGTGGCCGATGAAAAGGATATGCTGGCCCTTTTCGATCTGGCGTTCAGCCTGCCGGTGGACCTTGCTCACGAGCGGGCAGGTTGCATCGACATACAGAAGCTTGCGGCGCTCCGCTTCTGCCGGGACCGATTTCGGCACACCGTGCGCGGAAAAAACGACATGCGCATCGTCTGGCACTTCGTCCAGGTCCTCGACGAAGATCGCGCCTTTAGCTTTCAGCGAGTCTACAACGTACCTGTTGTGCACGATTTCGTGCCGTACATAGACGGGCGCGCCATATTTTTCGAGCGCACGCTCGACGATTTCGATCGCTCGGTCCACGCCTGCGCAGAAGCCGCGCGGTGCCGCGATCAGCAGTTGGAGCGGGAGTCGGGGATCATTCCCCGAAGCGGTGGATGGAAATGGGGCGTTCATGCGGGCCCCTCTAGCGCTTTGCATCGCGCCAAGCTAGGGCACGCTCGCCCCGGCTGGGGCTCTGAATACGAACACATGAGGATTGCCATCAACATGACCTATCGCTTTCGATTCCTGACCGCACTTGGAATGGGTCTCGCACTTGCAGGATGCAAGAGTGATGGTGAACTGGTTGTTGCTGGCAATGCCGTGGGTATTACGGCAGTCCGGACTGCTTGCCCTGCGGTCGGCATTCCCGATTATACGGGCGATATGACGCTGTTCAACAGCCCGACTTCCAGGACGCTTGGCGATCTCGATGTGACCGCGGCAATCACCAACCTCAATTCTACCTGCAACGAAGAAGGCGACCGGGTTTATGCCGAAGCCACCTTCGATGTCGTGGCGCGCCGCGCCAATGTGCAGGGCGCACGCACCATTGAACTGCCGTATTTCTCGACCGTATTGCGCGGCGGCAGCGCCGTTGTCAGCAAGCGCGTGGGTACGGTCACCCTCACTTTCGCCGATGGTGCCGAGCGCGCTACGGCAAGTGGGAAGGCTGCGGCTTTCGTGAACCGCGCAGATGCCACGCTACCTGCGGACGTTCGTGAACGGATCACGCGCAAGCGTAAGGCGGGCGATCCCGATGCGGCGCTCGACCCGCTCGCCGATCCCGAGGTGCGGGCAGCCGTGCAGCGCGCAACGTTTGAGCTGCTGGTCGGCTTCCAGCTGACGCAAGACCAGCTGCGTTACAACGCAACCCGCTAATACGCAGGGGCGAAAGCCCATTCTGACATCTTGCCATTTTGCCCGATTCGTCTAGGCGCGCGGGCATGGCTGAACTGCAGACACTCCACGCTTCGTTCGCGGCGAAAATCGACGCTGTCCTCAACGCGCTCGAGATGGAAGGACACCTTCCCAAAGACGCGGATCGTTCGAATGTGACCGTCGAACCGCCGCGCGACCCTTCGCATGGCGACCTGTCGACGAATGCGGCGATGGTGCTGGCCAAGCAGGCGAAAACCAATCCGCGTGCACTTGCAGAACTGATCGTCGAGCATCTCCAGCGCGAACCGGACATCGCCGATTCGATGATTGCCGGGCCCGGCTTCATCAATCTGCGGCTTGCAGATACGGCCTGGCTTCGCGAACTGGGTGCGATCAACTCGCTCGGCAAGGATTATGGCCGCTCTGAACTTGGCGGCGGCAAGATGGTCAATGTCGAATATGTTTCGGCCAATCCCACCGGCCCGATGCACATGGGGCACTGCCGCGGAGCAGTGGTCGGCGATGCGCTGTCAGGATTGCTCGAATTTGCGGGCCACAAGGTTACGCGCGAATATTATGTCAACGACGCAGGCGGCCAGGTCGACGTGCTGGCCCGCTCTGCGCACCTCAGATACCGTGAAGCGCTGGGCGAAGATATCGGCGCGATCCCCGAAGGTCTCTACCCGGGCGACTACCTGAAACCAGTCGGCAGGGCGCTGGCCGAGGAATTCGGCGATAAATACGCGACTGCTTCAGAGAATGAATGGCTTGCCATCTTCCGCAAGAAGGCAGTCGCGGCGATGATGGACATGATCCGCGCCGATCTCGCGCGGCTCGGTATCGAGCACGCGGTGTTCGCCTCGGAAGCTGAATTGCAGGCCGCGGGGAAGCCTGAAGAAGCAGAAAAATGGCTGCGCGAACATGGGTTTGTCTATGACGGTGTGCTTGAAGCGCCAAAGGGCAAGGCCCCGCCGGAAGACTGGGAGCCGGTTGAGCTGCCGCTGTTCCGTTCGACCCAGTTCGGCGATGACCAGGACCGGCCGATCAAGAAGTCGAACGGGGCGTGGACCTATTTCGGCGCCGATCTCGCCTATCACTTCCAGAAGGCAGACGAAGCCGACGTCCTGATTGATATCTGGGGTGCGGACCATGCCGGAACGGTGAAGCGGATCAAGGCTGCTGTGGCCGCGCTGACACAGGGTGCTGGCCGCGATGTGCCGTTCGACGTAAAGCTTGTGCAGATGGTCAATCTGATGCGCGACGGCGAGCCGGTGAAGATGTCCAAACGCTCGGGCACGTTCGTCACCCTGGCCGATGTCGTGGACGAAGTCGGCAAGGACGTGGTGCGTTTCACCATGCTGACCCGGAAGCCCGAAGCGCAGATGGAGTTCGACTTCGCCAAGGTGGTCGAAGCCTCCAAGGACAACCCGGTTTTCTACCTCCAGTATGCCCATGCGCGTATCCGCTCGACCCTGCGCAAGGCGGGCGTCGAGCCGAGTGCGGAGCATCTGGACCGGCTTGGCGAGAACGAATTCGCGCTTGTACGGGAAGCGGCACAGTTTCCGCGGATCGTCGAAGCGGCCGCGCGGGCGCGCGAACCGCATCGCATTGCGTTTTTCCTCGGCGATCTGGCCGCTGCCTTCCACAGCTACTGGAATGCAGGTAATGATGACCCGGCAAAGCGCATCATTCTGGAAAGTGATCCGGAATTGACTGGTGCGCGCCTGTTCGTGGCAGCGCAAGTTGCGCAGGTTATCCGTAATGGCCTTGGTATTCTGGGCGTCGAAGCGGTCGAGGAGATGTAAGCATGGCTTCCGGTACCTACGATCAGAACGGCAACTGGGACGAGGGCGAAGATCTCGAGCTGCTCGACAGCGACGAGCGCCTGCCCTGGCTCGAAGCCGATGACGACGAGGAAGACGAGGCGGGCTTCGCTACGTCGCGCATAGTCCTGCTGGGCATCCTCTCGCTGGTACTGGTCGGCGCGCTCGTCGCGGGCGCATGGTATTTCCTTGGCGGCAGCGCGGACGAACCACCAGCTGACGGTAGCCTGATTGCAGCGCCCACCGAACCCTATAAAACCCGTCCGGACGATCCCGGCGGCAAGACCTATGCCGGGACCGGCGATACCAGCTTCGCGGTCGGCGAAGGCCAGACGCGCGAAGGGAAACTGGCGGATAAGCCGGAGCAGAACGCTGGGGCTACCGGGCCGTCCATCGCGAGCACCCTCAATGACGACGGTTCCGAGGCTGCCGAGCCGGCCGCCCCCGCTCCCGCTCCGCAGGCACTAAGCGGTGTCGCAGTGCAGGTTGGGGCTTTTCCCACCCGTGCAGATGCGCAGGATGCCTGGGCTGGCTTGATGCGGCAAACGGAGGCCTTGAACGGCGTAAGCCACCGGGTGGTGGAGGCGAAAGTCGATATTGGCACGGTGTATCGTCTTCAGGCTGTCACCGGTGACCGGGCATCTGCCATTCGGCTTTGCAACGCGCTGAAAACCGACGGACTGCCCTGTTTCGTCAAATAAGGTGCGGGTGGGCGCGGTTTCCACACTTCCTGCCCGTTGATTGCTTGCCACTAGGCGTATTGAGGCGCATTTTCGCACCATGTTACCTGCAATCTTCGGCATCGCCGGACTAGAGTTGTCGCCGGACGAACGCGCCTTCTTCAAGGACGCGGACCCTGCGGGCTATATCCTGTTCGCTCGCAACTGTGAAAACCGCGAACAGCTGCGCCGGCTGACCGATGATTTGCGCAGCATTCATGGACGTGACCGGCTGATCGTCTCGATCGATCAGGAGGGCGGGCGCGTGGCGCGCCTCAAGCCGCCCGAATGGCCGGCATATCCTGCCGGCGAAGTGTTCGCGCATCTGTTCGACATTGCTCCGGCCTGTGCGATCGAAGCAGCGCGAAACAATGCCGAAGCGATGGCTCGCGAACTCGCGCTGGTCGGCATCAGCGTCGATTTTCATGCCCCCTTCGACGTGCGCCGCCCTGAAACGGACGATGTGATCGGAGACCGCGCGCTGGGCACCGACGAACTGCAGGTTGCGGCGCTGGGCCGCGCCATCCTCGACGGGATGGGCCATGCCGGCGTCGTTGGCTGCCTCAAGCATATGCCTGGGCACGGGCGCGCAACGGTCGACAGTCACAAGCAATTGCCCCGCGTCGATGCGAGCGACGAAGAATTGCAAGTCGACATCGACCCGTTTCGCACCTTGGCCGCCCACCCGCTGGGCATGACCGCGCATATTGTCTTCTCGGCATGGGATGATCAGCGGCCTGCCACGATGTCACCCACAGTGATTGAAAAGATCATTCGCGGGCGAATCGGTTTTGACGGTCTGTTGCTGACGGACGACATCGATATGCAGGCGCTCGACGGCACTATTGCCGAACGGTGCGAGAAAGCCTTGGCCGCTGGCTGCGACATTGCGCTGAATTGCTGGGCCAAGCAAGACGATCAGATCGCCATCGCGAGCAGTCTTGGCCCCATGTCCGCCAAGACCGCAGAGCGTCTTGACCGTGTCCACGCCTTGATGGGCGATCCCGCAGACACAGCGGACACTGCCGAACTCTTGGCCAAGCGTGATGCATTGCTCGCACTGGCCGGGGAGGCCGCGTGAACGACGGCCTGCTGTTCACTGATCCTTCGCAAGAGACCGAGGACTGGGACGGTGTTGCCGCCGAAAAATCTGCCGATGAAGGCTCCCTCTATCTGGAGCTTGATGGCTGGGAAGGTCCGCTCGACCTCTTGCTTGACCTTGCGCGCCGACAGAAGGTGGACCTGCGCGAGATATCGATCCTGTCACTGGTTGAACAATACCTCGATTACATCGAGACTGCCGAAGCGCTTAAGCTGGAACTGGCCGCCGATTATCTCGTGATGGCGGCATGGCTGGCTTATTTGAAATCGGCGATGCTCCTGCCCAAGGAAGAGCAGGAAGATCCCAGCCCCGAAGAGCTCGCGCTGAAGCTGCAATTGCGTTTGCAACGCCTCGGCGCGATGCGCGATGCGGCGGCGCGGCTGATGGGCGGCGACCGGATAGGCAGAGATGTTTTCCTGCGCGGATCACCCGAAGGCCTGGACATCGTTCGCAAGACGAAATGGAACTGTGACCAGTATGCGCTGATCGAGGCTTATGGCCGGGTCAAGGCGCGCACCGCGCCTGCGGTCCATATGGTCCGTGAGCGGCCGGTCATGACGCTCGATTCCGCGCTGGAGCGGGTGTCCCATATGCTCGGCGTTACGCTGGAGTGGATGGAAATCCGCGATTTCCTCCCGCCCCATGCCGAACCGAGACTGCGCCGATCAGCTTTGGCCTCCAGCTTCGTCGCCGCGCTGGAACTGGCACGCCGGGGCCGGGCAGAGATTGCGCAGGAAGATACGTTTGGTCCCTTGCGGTTGAGGCGCATCACATGACCGATCTGGAACGCGCTATCGAAGCGGCACTGTTTGCAGCGGAAGAGCCGATGACTGTCGAAGCGCTGGCGGGATTTCTGGGCGATGCCGCGGTCGCCGACGTCCGAGAGGCGCTGAAGGAGCTGGCACAAACCTATTCCGAGCGCGGGGTCCATCTCGTCGAACGGGCAAAACGTTGGCATTTCGAGACTGCACCCGACCTCGCTCACCTGCTGCGCAAGGAAAAGGAGCAGGTCCGCCGCCTCAGCCGTGCCGCGACCGAGGTCCTTGCGATCATCGCCTATCATGAACCGGTCAGCCGTGCGGAAATCGAATCCATCCGCGGGGTGCAGACATCAGGCGGCACGTTGGACGTCCTCTTGGAAGCGGGCTGGGTGAAAATTGCAGGCCGCCGCGAAGTGCCCGGACGGCCGACCATCTACGCGACAACGCCTGATTTCCTCGACCATTTCGGGCTTGGCAGCCGACGCGATTTGCCGGGTATCTCCGAACTGCGCGCCACCGGCCTGCTCGACCCGGTCGAGGACGCCTATGAAGAGCTGATGGGGCCTGACGAAGAACAAAGCGAACCGCAGGACGCAGCCTGACTGGCGCTTCGCCCCGCAAGCGCCTATATTGGTGCCAACGTTATTGAAAAGGTTTCCCCATGTCGCTCGGCCCCTGGCAGCTCATTATCATCGCACTCGTTATCCTCGTCCTGTTCGGGCGGGGCCGCATTTCCGAAATGATGGGTGATTTCGGCAAGGGGATAAAAAGCTTCAAGCAAGGCATGAACGAAGACGATGCAGCTCCGTCCAAGCAGTTGGAGCACGAAGCGAAACCGGCGAGCGAAGGCCTGACCGAAGACCAGGTCAAGTCGAACTCCGAACCCAAGTAACCCGCTGAAGGGCGCACGCGCGCATGTTCGATATCGGCGCTGCCGAACTCTTGCTGGTCGTCATTGTGGCGATACTGGTGATCGGCCCGAAGGATATGCCGCGCGCGATGCGCACGGCTGGCAGATGGATCGGCAAGATGCGCCGTATGTCCTCGCATTTCCGTTCAGGAATCGACGAAATGGTCCGGCAGGCCGAGATCGAGGACATGGAAAAGAAGTGGGCCGACCGTAACTCTGAAATCATGGCCAAGTATCCTACCGGCTCCGAACCGGCAGGCGGCGCGCCCGAGGGCCTGCTGGATGGCGAAATGCAGCCGCTTGCGTCTGCTGGCGAAGTTCCCGATGCCGATGCGGCCGCCGAAGCAGCTATCAAACGCGCTGCGCCGAAGAAGGCGCCGGAGCATGGCGGTGCGGCCGATGATGAACCCGGTCTCCCGCTTGGCGATCAACCGCCAGCGCCTCCTCCTCCTGTGAAGGGCGAGGGCTGAGATGGCGCTCGAAATCAAGGACATCGATGAAAGCCAGGCGCCGCTGCTTGATCACCTGATCGAGCTGCGTTCACGCCTCGTGCGCTGTGTGGCAGCGCTGATGGTGGCTTTTGCGGGGTGCCTTTATTTCGCCGATCAAATTCTCGGCTTCCTGATCCAGCCGCTCAAGAAGGCGTTTCCCAACGGCCAGGGCCAGCTCATTTTCACCAAGCTCTACGAAGTGTTCTTCGTCGAGTTGAAAGTGGCGCTGTTTGCCGGCTTTTGTATCTCGTTCCCGTTTATCGCGAACCAGCTTTGGGCGTTCGTGGCGCCTGGCCTTTATGCGCGCGAGAAGAAGGCGTTCCTGCCCTTCTTGCTGGCGACACCGTTCCTGTTCATAAGCGGCGCGGCGCTGGCCTACTATGTCGTCATGCCAACCGCGTTCGAGTGGTTCCTGGGCTTTGAAGGCGAGGCGGGGGGCCTGCAGATTAACGCACTGCCGACGGCCAACGAATACCTCGGCCTCGTGATGCAGTTCATTCTGGCATTCGGGATGAGTTTCCTGCTGCCAGTCTTGCTCCTGCTGCTTCACCGTGCGGGGATAGTGACGAGGATGCAGCTGGTCAGCGCGCGTCGCTATGTGATTGTGCTGGTGGTGGCTCTGGCAGCGATTATCACGCCGCCAGACCCCGGATCGCAGCTGTTACTCGCTATTCCGCTCATTCTGCTGTTCGAAGGATCGCTGCTGCTGATGCGTCTATTCGACAGGAAAGCTGCCAAGGAAAAGCCAGCTGAAGCCACAACGGAAGCTGATACTGAGCACCCTACCGATCAGTCGGCTTCGTAAACCTTCCGGCCACCCACCCAGGTTTCGAAAACCCGCGTCGCGCGAATTTCGTCGGGTGTAGCCAGCAACGGATCACGGTCGACGAGGATGAAGTCGGCGCGTTCACCCGGTAACAGGCGTCCGAACCTCCCTTCTGCAAATCCCGCATATGCGGCATCGGACGTGAAACCGGCGAGGGCTTGTTCGCGGTTCACCCGTTCAGCAGGAAGCCAGCCGCCAAAGGGCTCGCCGTTGGCGTCCATCCGGGTAATGGCTGCTGCATATCCGGCGAAGACGTCAGCCGGCTCGACTGGTGCGTCTGAACCGAAAGCCAGCTTGCCGCCCTGCTGGATAACCGTATTCCATGCATAGGCACCGCCAAGACGGTCCATCCCCAGCCGCGCTTCTGCCATGGTGCGGTCAGAGGTCTGGTGGAGCGGCTGCATCGAAGCGATGATGCCATTCTTGCCTAATTTTGGCAGGTCCGCAGGATCAATGATTTGCGCATGCTCGATGCGCCAGCGGCGATCGCCGCCGTAACTTTCCGCGATCTCGCCAATGGCATTCAAGACTTCTGCATTGGCAGCCGTACCGATGGCGTGGACAGCTGGCTGGAAGCCGCCTTGCGCTGCGCGGACAAGGGTGTTGCGCAGCTGGGCCGGTGCCATCAACGCCAGGCCCGTGTTGCCGGGATCGTCGGCATAGGGCCGCTTGAGCCAGGCGCCGCGGCTACCCAATGCGCCGTCGAGGTAAAGCTTCACGCCGTTCATGCGCAGCTTGTCGTCATACAGCCACGGCGAGGGATTTGCTCCTGCGATCAGCGTCATCTGATCCGCCCCTGCGGCATATGACATGATCCGCAGGTTCAGGGCGCCCATGTCGCCAGCGCGGCGGAATGACTGCCAATCCTCTATGCTGGTGCCCATATCGGCAACGGCGGTGATCCCGTACTTGTGAAAGACCTTCTGCGCCTCGGCCAATGCCAGATCGCGCTCGTTCGGGCGCGGGGCGGGAATGGCCTTGGTCATCAGTTCCTCGGCCGCGTCCACGAAGACGCCCGATGGCTCGTTCGAACCCGGCAGCTTCTCGATCCGCCCACCAGAAGGGGACTTCGACGACGCGGTGATGCCAGCCGCCTGGAGCGCCAGGCTGTTCGCCCAGCCAGCATGGCCATCGACCCGCGAGAGGTAAACAGGGCGGTCGGCAACAGCGCTGTCCAGTTCAGCGGCTGTCGGGAAGCGGCCAAGACCCCACTTTTCCTGATTCCAGCCGCGGCCAAGGATCCATGGACGCGATTCATTTTCAGCCGCGAAGCTACGGATCTTGTCGAGAGCTTCTTCAAGCGAATTCGTGTCTGACAGATCAAGTGTAAGCGCGCCAAAGCCTACGCCCATCACATGGACGTGGGCATCAATCATTCCGGGCAGCATGACCCGGCCTTCGGCATCTTCGCGGTAATCAGTCTGCGGACGGTCCTCTCCGCGCCCAATCACTTGCGCGATGCGGCCTTCGTCATCGATCACCAGCGCTTCGAAGCGTTTGACCTTGCCATCTTCATCCATCGTGATCCCGGCCACATTGTCGACCAGCACATCGGCATAGGCTGGCACAGCGAGCGCAGAAGCGAGCAAGGCGGCGATAATCTTGGTTTTCATCAGGCAATCCCGGTTTCGATATTTGCGCTTGCGATAAGGCAAAGCTTGGCAGGGGCAAACCCTTTCGCTGATTGCACAGTGTTTCTGCGGCACTAAGGTTGGCCACATGAACCAGGCAAACCCTCTGCCCGCTGGAGAAAAGGCGACCGATCTCCTTACCCTCGACCATGTTCGGGCTGCTGCTGCGCGGATTGAAGGCTCGGTCGTCAAAACGTCGCTGATGCATTCGAAGACCCTGTCCGCAATTACCGGCGCGGACATCTGGCTCAAATTTGAAAATCACCAGTTTACCGCTGCTTATAAGGAACGCGGCGCGCTGAATGCCTTGCTCCATCTCTCGCAGGAACAGCGGGAACGCGGCGTAATCGCCGCATCGGCCGGCAATCATTCGCAAGGGCTATCCTATCATGGTCGCCGCTTGGGGGTGCCGGTGACGATCGTCATGCCGAAGACCACGCCAAGTGTGAAAGTCATGCAGACCGAGAGCGTCGGCGGCAATGTGGTGCTGTTCGGAGAGACATTCGATGAAGCTCACGCCCATGCATTGGAGCTCGAAACGGAACGCGGGCTGACATTCGTACACCCGTTCGACGATCCAAACGTGGCGGCCGGGCAGGGCACGGTCGCGCTGGAGATGCTGGAGGAAAAAGACGATTTTGATTGTCTGGTCGTGCCCATCGGCGGAGGCGGATTGATGAGCGGAATGGCCACGGTGGCCAAGTCCCTTCAGCCGAATATCGATATGGTCGGCGTACAGGCTCTGCTTTTTCCCTCCATGTATTCGGCTGTGACCGGCCACGATCTTCCATGCGGGGGCGATACCCTGGCAGAAGGCATTGCCGTGAAACAGCCCGGCGCCTTTACGCGGCAAATAATCTCCGAACTGGTCGATGAAGTCCTGCTCGTGGGTGAGCCCAAGCTCGAGCACGCAGTATCGCTTCTCCTCCAGATCGAGAAAACCGTAGTCGAAGGCGCAGGCGCTGCCGGTCTGGCTGCGGTGCTCAGCAATCCGGAAAGGTTTGCGGGGAAAACCGTCGGCCTGGTGCTGTGTGGCGGAAACATCGACACGCGCCTGCTGGCCAATGTCCTGCTGCGCGATCTTGCGCGGAGCGGGCGGTTGGCGCGGCTTCGGATCACCCTGCAGGATCGGCCGGGCGCCCTCTATAACGTGATGCGCGAATTCGACGCGCAGAACGTAAATATCATCGAGATCTACCACCAGCGAATCTTCACTGCTCTGCCCGCCAAGGGTCTTATCACCGAGATCGAGTGCGAGGCGCGCGACGGAGCGCAGATCGAACGATTGATGCATGAACTGGAGGCCAAGGGGTATTCGGTGGAACCTGCAGAGCTCGAGTAACTCCCCGACTATCGCGGGAATCCAAGACTTTGCGCCCTCTCTGGAAGTTTTCATGGTTAAGAGGGTTTTAACCTGTTCACCTCTCAGGCATAAACGACTCGTTAACTAATTAAGTCGTGCAGCCCAGAGGATGTCCAGAACCCGTGACGGCACCGATCCGCTTCCCTCGCTTTTTCGTCACGAGCCCTGCGCCGTGCCCGTACCTTCCGGGCAAGAGCGAGCGTAAGGTTTTCACCGAGCTTCGCGGACAGGGTACGGACGAATTGAACGAAGCGCTTGGCCGCATTGGTTTCCGTCGGAGCCAGACGGTCGCTTACCGGCCCTCCTGCCTCGACTGCCAGGCCTGCGTGTCGGTTCGCGTCGTTGCGGGCGAGTTCAAGCCATCGTCCAGCCAGAAGCGTGCACTCAAGGCAAACAGCGACATCGAAGTCACTGAATGCCGCCCCTGGGCCACCGACGAACAGTATGAATTACTTCGCAAATATCTCGCTCATCGCCATCCCGGCGGCGGCATGGCAGAGATGGAAGAATCAGATTTTGCGGATATGGTGGAACATACTCCCGTATCAAGCTATGTGATTGAATATAGGGAGCCGGGGGTAGGGTCGCAGCCGGGTCGGTTGATTGGCGCCTGCCTCACGGACATTCAGGGCGATGGGCTGTCGATGATCTACAGCTTCTACGACCCTGATATTGAGGATCGCGCCGGGCTTGGAAATTTCATCATCCTTGATCACATCCGCCGTGCTGCGGATCAGGGCCTCGACTATGTTTATCTCGGATATTGGGTCGAAGGGTCCGAACGGATGCAATACAAGGTCCGTTACCGCCCGCTTGAACGGCTCAACCGCGGCGGCTGGGAGCGTATGCCGGAAGCAGAGCAAAAGCGCCTCATTACCGCTGCAACCAGGCCGCGTAACGAACGTGTCGCAGAGCCTCTCCCTGCCAAGGATGGCAGCCAGCGTGAGTACAAATTGGCCGACTAGTTCGGCCCGCCGTCTCCTCACAGCCTGCACCGCCGCCCTAGCTTTGGCGAGCGCGTCTTCGTATGCGCAGGATTCCGAGGCTCCGCCGAACCTCGAAGATCTGATCCCTGACAGCGCGATCGAAAATCCGGAAGAGTGGGCGCAGCAAGGCACGGGCGAGCCTTCCGATCTGGAAGCCGGAACCGCGCCTGATCCCGAAACTCCCATCGAAACGCCGCCAGGTCTTACGATCGCTTGGCCGGACGAACTGGAAATCGACGGTTTCGAGCCGCTCGAACCGGAAGAAGACATTCAATTCGCCGACCTCGATACCGGCGCTCCGCAAGTCGCGTTCGACGACGCTGAAACGGAGCAGATTGCGGATAATCTTATACTAGGTTTTCCTCAGGCCGAACCGCCATTTTCCGAACGCGGTGACTTCCTTGCCCGGTATTCAGCCTTGTCGACCATCGAGGAGTTGGGCGACAGTGACGCCAATGTCGCGCAACTGGCTGCGCGTGCGCGTGAAGACGAGGAATTGCTCGGCAATCTGCTGCGCGTTTACGGCTATTACGACGGTGAAATCATCCGCACGATCGGAGCTGTTCGCCCAGGCGAAGACCAGTCGGAAGAGCAACCCGTCGTGCGCTTCGACATCATCCCCGGAGCCCGGTATCGCTATGGTGCGATCGATCTGGGGAACCTGTCGTCAGCGCCGGACTACGATGCACTGCGCGACGTGTTCGATATCTATCCAGGTGATTTTCTCCAGAGCGACACGATCGTGCTCGAGCAGTTCGACCTCGACAGAGCGCTAGGCGAAAATGGCTATGCCTTTGCTGTGATCGACGGACCGCAATTGCTGATCGACCACGAAAGCCAGATTGGCGATCTCACCCTCCCGGTCGAACCGGGCGGGAAATACGTCTTCGGGGAAGTGGTCAGCAGCGATCCAAAGTTCCTGTCCAGCAAACACCTGTCGACCATCGCCCGCTTTGAAACTGGGGACACGTACCAGCGTAGCCTATCGCTCGACTTACGCCGAGCGGTCACTGCGACGGGTTTGGTCTCTACAGTTTCCATAACTCCGCGCGAAGTGCAGCCTCCAAGCGCGACCGAACCCGGTGTGGTGGCGATGGATGTCGAAATGACACCTGCCAAACTCCGCTCCATCGCCGGAGCCATCGGATATGGCTCGGAAGAAGGTTTCCGGATCCAGGCAAGCTGGGAACATCGGAACTTCTTCCCTCCCGAAGGGTCGCTTCGGGTACGCGGCGTACTGGGGACGCAGGAACAGCTGGCTGGCGTTACTTTCCGCAAGAACAATTTCGGCGGCAGGGACAAAGTCCTGACGATCGATGCATACGCAACGACGGTAGACAACGTCGCTTATGATGCCCGAACAGTGGCCGTAACGGGTGCGTATGAGCGCTTGTCCACGCTGTTGTTCCAAAAGCCTCTCGCTTGGGCGTTGGGGGCTGAAATCCTCGCCACGGACGAGCGCAACAGGGTGATAAGCGGCATTCCAAGAGAGAGGCAGACCTACTTTATTGCCTCCGTGTTTGGCCGAGCAACCCTCGATACCACTGATTCGCTGCTCGACCCGACCCAAGGTTTTCGTCTGACGGGATTTCTCGCGCCTGAAACATCGCGCACATCGGGCGAACAATACTATTATCTTCGCAACCAAGCGGATGCGTCTTACTACCGCTCGATCAATGACAGCACGGTCATTGCCGGGCGGGTTCGGTTCGCAAGCATCCAGGGTGCGCCGACATTCGCCATCGCTCCTTCGCGTAGACTATATGCCGGCGGCGGCGGATCCGTGCGTGGATATGGCTATCAAGCCATCGGTCCCAAGAACGATTTGGGAGAGCCGACTGGTGGACGTAGCCTTGTCGAGGCATCGATCGAAGCACGGATCGGAACCGGATTTTTTGACGGCGCCCTGTCGGTCGTTCCCTTTTTTGACGTCGGTTCTGTGTCGATCGAGACCACACCCAATTTCCGCTTCGTGAATTACGGCGCGGGTGTCGGACTAAGATACGATACTGGATTTGGTCCGTTGCGGCTTGATGTAGGGGCGCCGCTGAATCCGGGCCCCGATGACGCGCCCGTTGCGGTATACGTATCGCTTGGACAGGCATTCTGATGACCGAACCTGTCCACGAAGCGGCAACACCCGAACCGCGTGAGCGCAGCAGATTCGGCCGCGCAGGCAAGTGGGCGCTCGGCGCAGCTGGCGCGCTCCTTTTGCTGATCGTGGGCATGGCCGTCTTGCTGAACACCCCTATCGGCGAACGCTTCCTCGCGGACCGTATCGCACGTCAGACCTTTCCGAATGGCCTGAACATTTCGATCGGCCGGATCGACGGCAATATTTACGGCGAGGCGGTTTTGCACGACGTGCGATTGTCAGATCCGCAGGGTGTTTTCCTGACCATTCCGCGCGCAGAGATTGATTGGAACCCTCGCGGCTGGCTCAACAACCGGCTCGATATTGACACATTTGCGGCGCGCCGTGCGACACTGGCAAGGCTTCCCGAATTTCTGCCGAGCGAAGAAGAAGGCCCGATCTTGCCTGGCTTCGATATTTCCATCGACAGCTTGCAAATCGATAACCTGACGCTCGCGCCCGGTATCGCAGGAGACGAAGCGCAGAGGGTCGATCTCGAGGCTGAAGTACAGGTCGAGGATCGGCGCTTGTTCGTTGATGGCGACGCCCGGCTGGGTCAGGAAGACACGCTTGCGCTGCTTCTGAATGCCGAACCGGATGGGGATGAATTCGATCTCTCGGCCGATCTCTCCGCAGCAGAAGATGGTGCGATTGCCGGGCTACTCGGTCTCGATGCTGCGTATACCGCAAAGCTGCGCGGCGATGGGACATGGTCGGCCTGGAACGGTGCATTGCTCGTTCGGAGCGACGGCGAGAATGTAGCTGCCATCAAGCTTACCAACACCGCGGGCACCTTCGGCTTGCTGGGCAAGATTGACCCCAGCGGGTTTGTAAGCGGCACGCTCGCCAATGCGCTTGGCGACGATGTGTCGCTGAAATCCCGTGTGAGCATTGATAACCGGGCGTTCGATGGCCGGACGATCTTGCTGGGGCGCGGCATCTATCTCGACGGCGAAGGCTTGATCGATCTGGCGGAAAATCGCGTCGATGATTTCGATCTTTCCGCACGCTTGCGCGATCCAGCCCTTTTTGGCGAAAGCCTCGTGCTGGAAAATGCCACTGCGACGGCAACGCTGAACGGGGCTTTTGCCGATCTTGATATTGCCCATGAACTTAACGTTGGCGCCTTGGTCTCCGGCGATACCCGCCTGAGCGGTCTGACGCAGCAAGGGACGGCGCGGTATGACGGCAACCGGTGGACTGTGCCGTTGGCCATTGGCGTCGAGCGGGTTTCGACCGGCAATGCATTGGTCGATCCCCGGCTCGTCAACGGCACGCTTCGCGGTCAGCTTTCCCTGTCAGGAAGCACTCTACTGGCCGACGACCTCCGGGTCGCGTTCCAGGGTCTCGACGCCAATCTGGCGCTGCGCGGTAATCTTGACGACGGCCGCTACCAACTCCGCGGGCCGGTTCGCGCGAGCGGGCTTGCACTCGAGAATGTAGGCCGCGCGGGCGGCACCGCCATGATCGATTTCGAGCTGCTGCCGACAGGCTGGCGGCTTGGCGCAGACCTCGATGCGCGGGTTGCTCCGGTAACCAACGCCACGCTGGCGAACCTGGCGGGCCCGAATTTGCGGGTGCGCGGAGGGATTGCGACCGGCAGCGCCAGCGCGCTCGATTTCGATAATGTCCGGGTCTCTGCAGAAAAGCTGCAAATCGCGCTCGATGGGTCGGTCGATAGCGGTACTACGCAGCTCGCAGGCAGAGGCACACATGTCGACTATGGTGACTTCACTGTCGAAGCGGAACTCAACGATGATGGCCCAACGGCGCAGCTTGTATTTGCCGAGCCTGTTACCGGCCTCGAGAATGTGCGCGTTGCCATCGCGCCAACCGAAGATGGTTTCGCCATCGATACCGAAGGAGGTTCGGTTCTTGGACCTTTCGATGGTATTCTGGCGCTATATGCTCCGGCAAACGGCCCAACCCGAATCAACATCGAGCGTCTGACGGTTTCCGATACGTCGGTTTCCGGCGACCTGACGCTGGTAGAAGGCGGCGCCGAGGGATTGGTCACCCTTTCGGGCGGTGGCCTCGGCGGCACGATCGGGCTCGTACCCCGCAATGGGGGGCAGGGTCTCAACCTTGATCTCACGGCGCGCAATGCCAGCTTCGGAGGCGATACACCAATCACGGTCGCGCGCGGCCAGATTGATGTGCAAGGCGTGATCGGCGAAGGCAGGACCAACTTTAGTGGGACCGCCAATGCGCAGGGCCTGCAATACGGCGGCCTGTTCATCGCGCGCCTCGCCGCGCAGGGCGAAGTCGAGAATGGCGTTGGCAGCGTCGATGCACGAATTACCGGACAGCGCGGCGTGCGTTTTGCATTGGACTTGAATGCGCGTTTCCAGCCAGAGCGGATCGCTGTTGCCGCTCAAGGCGAATTTGCTGGCCGACCCATCGCGATGCCGCGCCGTGCGGTCCTGACAGCGATGGATGGCGGCGGATGGAAACTTTCGCCGACGCAGATTTCTTATGGCGATGGCGGCGCAATCGCTTCGGGCAGGTTTGGCGGCGGTGATATGACCGTCGACCTCAAGCTCGCCCGGATGCCCTTGTCCCTGACCGATGTCGCGGTTGCAGATCTCGGCCTTGGCGGGACCATTTCCGGCGTGGTTCAATACAACAGCCCGGCTGGCGGACTTCCGACAGGTTCGGCGCGGGTCAAGGTCGATGATCTCACGCGGTCCGGCCTGGTGCTGTCGTCAAAGCCAGTAGATCTTGCACTGGTCGCCAACCTGGAAACCGGGCGTCTTGAAGCGCGAGCGGTCTTGGCCAACGAGGACATCAGCCAAGGGCGCCTACAGGCCTACATCACGGATCTTCCCAGCCAGGGCGACATAACCCAGCGCCTGCGAGCTGGCAGGCTCAACGGCCAATTGCGATACCAAGGCGCGGCGGAAAGCCTGTGGCGGCTTGCTGCAATCGATGCGTTCGACTTGACCGGGCCTGTCTCGATAGCCGCAAATGCCACGGGGACACTGGCACAGCCCAGGGTGAGGGGCACCGCGTCGAGCGATAACCTTCGTGTGCGCAGTGCGTTATCCGGTACCGATATCCGCGATGTTTCGATGCGCGGCACCTTCGCTGGATCGCTTTTGCGGCTGACAAGCTTTTCCGGTTCCACGGCGAACGGAGGCAAGGTTTCCGGCAGCGGGACTGTCGATCTTGAGGGACTGGGCGAACGGGTCGAGGGCCGGTTCGTTGAAATCCGCGGGCCCACCCTCGATCTGCGGGCTGCTGCGACCAATGCAAGGCTGCTGGATGCAAACGGTCTATCGGCAACGATAACAGGTCCTTTGAGGATCGTTTCAAACGGTCTTGGGGGTACTATTGCGGGACGTGTCCGTATCGACCGGGCCAGCTGGAAATTGGGTACATCCGCCGATGACCTGCGCCTTCCGCGTATCAGCACAAGAGAAGTCAATCTTCCTGCCGACCGCCGGACCGCAGTCGCCGCCAGTCGGCCTTGGCGTTACCTCATCGATGCAACTGCCGACAGCAGGATCGACGTTGACGGCATGGGTCTGGAAAGCGAATGGGGTGCCGATGTCATCATCCGCGGCACGACGGACAATCCGCGCGTGGGCGGCAGCGCTCAGGTGGTCAGGGGTGACTATACGTTTGCCGGCACACGTTTCGAGCTTACTCGCGGTGAGATAGATTTCGATGAAAACCAGCCGATCAATCCGCGGATCGATATTCGCGCCGAGACTGAGGCAAATGGAGTGAACGTGATCGTTTCGATCACAGGAACTTCTGATCAACTCGAGATTGCGTTCAATTCGGATCCGGCATTGCCGGAGGAAGAAATCCTCGCGCGGTTGTTGTTCGGGGGTTCGATCACGAGCCTGTCGGCAACAGATGCGTTGCAATTGGGTGCCGCTGTGGCGAGCCTGCGCGGCGGCGGGGGCATGGACCCGATCAACCAGCTACGCTCGGCAATCGGTTTGGACCGGTTACGGATTGTCAGCGCCGACCCGGCGCTCGGGCGCGGGACCGGTGTTGCACTCGGCAAGAATATCGGACGCCGCTTCTACGTTGAGATCATCACCGACGGTCGCGGATACAGCGCGACCGAGGCCGAGTTCCGCATCACGAGCTGGCTATCGCTGCTCGCGAGCGTCTCGACCATCGGCCGCGAAAGTATCGTGGCTGAAGTCAGCCGGGATTACTGAGGCGTCAGCACGGTCCCGATCGGGATCACGACGCCGTTGGACGCCGCAAGAGCGGTTCCGGTGAAGGCAGCAGTGGTTCCTGCCGAATTCGTAACAGTCAATGTCTCGCCATCGCGCGTGAAGGTAACTTCACCGCCGCCAAGGGTAGTCATTGTGACCGAGCCGTTCGCCTTATCGATTGCAGCGGAAATATCTTCAGGCCGCATATGGCCCGGCAGAACATGCTCGCGCAGAATGCCGACCAGGATCGGTTTCTGAGCTTCGGAAAGAAGGGTTTTACCATCTTCCCCGAGCGCTTCGAACGCGGCGTCGGTCGGAGCCAGTAGCGTGTAGCTACCGGCGCCATCGAACACAGCATTGAGACCGGCGTTGGCGACGGCACCAGTCAAGGTGCCCAGATCGTCCGAGTCGCCAAGTGCGGCCGCTAGCGTCAGGTTAACGTCACCAGATGTGACGCCGTCTGTAGCATTATTATCGGTCGCATCGCTGCACGCTGGCAGCGCGGCCAGACCGACGATCGCGAAAACATGGGCGAAGTGATTTCTTGTCATTTTCATCGCGTGAATTTCCTCAGGTCAGCAAGTCGATTGCTGCGGCTACAAGACGTGTTTCCGGGTCGACGCGGTACACGTAGCCATCAGAATAACGGTACATTGCATCGGGAGAATCGTAATATCGGTCGCGATAGGGCGACGGGACGTTGTAAACGTCATAGCCGCGCGGCATGGGTTGGCCGACGGAGAATTCATCTCCTGTGATGAGCGCTGCGACCGACATGATCGCCGCGTCTTCGGGGTCGACACGGTAGATTACGTTGTCGGCATAGCGATACCGGTCACGGCCACCGAGACCGTAGTAATCAACGTAGTAATCGGGAACATCATAGCTCTGATATCCGGTCGGCCAGATGTTGCCGA
This sequence comes from Qipengyuania psychrotolerans, assembly GCF_019711355.1. Classification (NCBI taxonomy): domain Bacteria; kingdom Pseudomonadati; phylum Pseudomonadota; class Alphaproteobacteria; order Sphingomonadales; family Erythrobacteraceae; genus Qipengyuania; species Qipengyuania psychrotolerans. The sequence continues at coordinate 1,861,008 of NZ_CP081297.1, read as the reverse complement.
TACCGAGCGCGCCGCCGAGCAGCGGGATCCAGCCCGATATCCCGCCCCGGTCGCCATAGCGCACCAGATAGCCGTCACGGTATGAGTAATCGCCGCGGCCGTAATTGGTCAGGCCGAACAGGCTAGGCCGATAGTTCGAACCGAACAGGCTGCGCTGATAGCTATCCTTCACCTGACCGGGAGGATTGCATCCGTTCCGCTTCTTGGCGAGGCCCGGAGGACAGCCGTTGACAAGCCCTCGGTTGCGATCATTGGCAAGCCAAAATCCTCCGCCGTCGTAGCGGTTGCCTGCATTGCGCCGGTCACCGCCGCGATCATCGTAGCGGATGCGGACGTCGTTTCGGTCGTTACCATTGCCATTTGAGCGCTGGACGGGGCTGCGGTCATTGCCGTTGCTGTTGCCATTGCCGTTGCCGCGATTGCCGCGATCCGCTTGGACGGGCCGCTTGTCATTGCCGCGGTCGGCCTTCGCATTGCCTTGGCCGTTACCGCGATTTTGCTGGCGCTCTGGACCACGATCGGCCTTAGACTTGCCGCCGCCATTGGTCTGGGCGGCAGCGGGTTTGCCATTGCCGTTACCGTTGCCCTTGCCATTACCTTGCGCGATCGCACCAGTCGCCGCGAGTGCGAGCGCGGCGGTGCCTGCTAGAAAGATACGCATTTGTTAAGCTCCTTGTATGAAGGGACTAACGAGGCGCAGTGGGTTTGGGTTCCGGTTAACCTGCTGGCAAGATTTGCGATTTCGAACAGGTTATGCGCGGTAGAGACGCTTTTCTGCGGTTCTGCGCTTCACAAGTCCTCTCAGCACCCTGCCGCCTGCGTATTTCCAGCGATCAAATTCCTGCGCGGCATCATCGAACTGGCCGGCACAATGGAGCCTGGTCAGCGTCGCGCGTTTGATGGCCCCGGTGTTGTAGTGAAAGCTGACAAGAGCATCGAACTGGGTTTGACTGGTGGGACAATCGCCGATCGCTTCCGCGACCTCTGCTGCATATCTTGTCAAATCGGCTTCGAAACGCGCGTCGGCCTGCGCGCGGGTCCAGACCGTGTCGGGCCCGATGCCGGGCCCTGTCGATCCCCAACCGATGGTCCAAGGCTGGCCGCCGGTGCCTGGGTCGGGATAGGCTTCGACCCTCCCGTCCGGTCGTACCTGCGCGAAACCTTCGAACTGCTTGATGAGTTGGAGGCCTCCGGGACCGATCCTGCGCGATGGAACACCTGGAACACTGTCCTGGTGGAAATCATCAGCACTCGCCGAGATGGCTTTATCGATCGCGTCATCGATTGCCTCCACCTCCGACTGGCGAAACTTGCGGCCCAGCACGCGGCGGAAGGCGTCGAAGATGGGTTTACGGTTCATGGCTCAGGCACCTCGTTTGGAATTGAGGTGAGGGGATTAGGCATGTTTTGCGCCAGTAGGAAAATGCAAGATCACCATTCCGGACTGACGGCGTGGCAGTTCAGTCCAGCCGAGCGATCAGGGCGTCGGCGCCCGAGGTGATACCTTGGACGAAATCTCCGCGAGAAAAATGCGGAGTCATTCTGGTTTCTATCACGTCCTGGCAGAATTCGTCGGTCAGGGCGCTGCGCAGTCCGTCACCCACCGAGATTCGCACCTGGCGCTCGTTCGGGGCCACCAAGATGACAACGCCGTCGTCAAATTCTTTCTGGCCAACACCCCAGCGGTTGCCAAGATCATCGGTAAATTGAGCTATGTCCGCAGCCTCAAGTGACGTGACCGTCACGACAGCGATCTGATGTCCTGTGTTATTCTCGAGCGATTGCAGCCGCGCTGCGATGTCGCGCTCTACCTGAGGGTCGAGCAGGTCGGCCTGGTCCGTTACCCAGCCCGCCGGTTCAAGCAACTTGCTGGCGGCTTGCGCTTCAAGGCTCTGATCGAAGAGGTCAGGTGCACTTGATCCTTCCCGGCATCCTCCCGCCAAAACCGCGAGGGTCATCACCAGCGCCGGAAGTAGCTTTTTCATGAGATTAGGCTGCTTTGGCTGGTCGGCCCAGTCAACCGATTTCGTCAGGCAAACAGCACACGAAACGAATATGGGCGCCCGGATCGCTCCGGACGCCCTCTCGGTGATTGGGATGCTTTAAGCCAAAATCATTAAGCGGTCATGTATCAATCTGAAATATAGCGATTAAGAGCTATAATACATGTCAAACTCGGCCGCGCACGGCGTTGTCTCGACGCGCAGCACTTCTTCCCACTTCAGTTCGGTATATGCTTCGATCTGGTCCTTGCTGAACACGTCGCCCTTGAGCAGGAATTCGTGATCCGCTTCGAGTGCTTCGAGTGCTTCGCGCAAGGAACCGCAAACCGTCGGCACGTCAGCCAGTTCGGCTGGCGGCAGGTCGTAGAGGTTCTTGTCCATCGCTTCACCCGGGTGGATCTTGTTCTGGATCCCATCGAGGCCGGCCATCATCAGCGCGGAATAGGCGAGGTAAGGGTTGGCCATCGCATCGGGGAAACGGAATTCCACGCGCTTGGCCTTGTCGCCCGTACCGTATGGGATGCGGCACGAAGCCGAACGGTTGCGTGCCGAATAGGCCAGCAGGACCGGTGCTTCGAAACCCGGGACAAGGCGCTTGTAGCTGTTGGTGGTCGGGTTGGTGAAGGCATTCAGCGCCTTGGCGTGCTTGATCACACCGCCGATGTAATAAAGGCAGTTTTCGCTGAGGCCGCCGTACTGATTGCCTGCGAAAGTCGGCTTGCCATCGTCCCAGATCGACATGTGGACGTGCATGCCGCTGCCGTTATCGTCCTTGATCGGCTTGGGCATGAAAGTAGCGGTCTTGCCGTAAATATGCGCGACCTGGTGGACGACATACTTGTAGATCTGGAGGTTGTCGGCGGTTTCGACCAGCGTCGCGAATGTGACACCCAGCTCGTGCTGGGCAGCGGCGACTTCGTGGTGATGCTTGTCACATGGCAAGCCCATTTCGATCATGGTGGAGACCATCTCGCCGCGGATGTCGACTGCGCTGTCTACGGGGGCTACGGGGAAGTAGCCACCCTTGGCGCGAGGACGGTGGGCGAGGTTGCCGCTTTCGTATTCCTTGCCGGTGTTGGTCGGCAGTTCGATGTCGTCGATGGCATAGCCCGAACCGGCATAGCCGTCTTCGAACCGTACATCGTCGAACATGAAGAACTCGGCTTCCATGCCGACGTAGATCGTATCGCCGATACCGGTGCTCTTCACGAAACTTTCGGCGCGCTTGGCGGTGGAACGCGGATCGCGGGAATACAGTTCGCCGGTCGAAGGTTCGACAATGTCGCAGAACATGATCAGCATCGGTTCTGCACTGAACGGATCGACATATACGCGGTCGAGATCAGGGCGCAGGATCATGTCGCTTTCGTTGATGACCTTCCAGCCCGCAATCGAAGAACCGTCGAACATCAGGCCGTCTTCAAGCTGGTCTTCGTCCAGCGTCTTGGCGACCATGGTCAGGTGCTGCCACTTGCCCTTGGGATCAGTGAAGCGAAGGTCGACCCACTCGATGTTTTCGTCCTTGATACGTTTCAGGACATCGGTTGCACTTGCCATTAGATGATCTCCGTTTGGGATTGTTCGTATTGAGGCCGCAGCGGATTGCGGGGCCGGGATGTCAGATTGCGTCGTTGTCTCTTTCGCCGGTTCGGATGCGCAGCGCGCTTTCGATCGGCGAGACGAAAATCTTGCCGTCACCGATCCGCCCGGTCTGGGCAGCCGCAGCAATGGCTTCGACCGTGCGTTCAGCGATGTCGCTGGGCACGATGACTTCCAATTTAACCTTGGGCAGGAAATCGACGACATATTCAGCGCCGCGATAAAGCTCGGTGTGGCCTTTCTGGCGGCCAAAGCCCTTTGCTTCGGTGACGGTGATCCCGGATACGCCGATTTCGTGTAGCGCCTCCTTCACCTCATCGAGTTTGAAGGGTTTGATGATCGCTTCGATCTTTTTCACTGGTCCACCGATCCCGTTGCCAAGCGTGCGGAAAGATTCGCACAACTTTGTAATGTCTTCTTTCGCGCGTCGTTCCAAGAAACGTGCCAATTGCGCAAATGGCGCAAATGCGCGGTTCCGTGAGTAATAGCAGGTGGCAGGTGCTTAAAAGCTGATCGCGGGCTGCCTAGAAATTAGGCAGCGGGAAGGACGAGGCCAGCCGTTTCGGGCAAGTCGCACATCAGGTTGAGATTCTGGACCGCTGCACCGCTCGCGCCCTTGCCGAGATTGTCGAGGCGGGCGACCAGCCTGGCGTGCCAGCCGCCTTCGTTGCCGAACACGAAGAGCTCCATCGCGTCGGAAGAGGGTGCGTTCTTTTCAAGTAGCAGTTCGCCGACAGCGCCCTTGTCATGGACAGATACTACCGCCGAACCCTGATAGAACTTGTGCAGGGAAGCGCGCAGGGCATCGGCATGCGGGTTGTCCGCCATGGCTCCGAGATGGAGCGGTATTTCAACGATCATCCCGCGATAAGCCGGAACGACTGAAGGTGCGAAGATGACGCTATGCTTCAGGCCGGCATGCGCTTTCATTTCGGACAGGTGTTTGTGCGCCATGTCATATCCGTAAGAACGGAATGCTGGGGCGCCGTCCTGTTCGAATCGTTCGATGAGCGCCTTGCCGCCGCCAGAATACCCGCTCACCGCATTGACCGTGTAAGGCCAGTCATTGGGCAGCAGGCCCGCACGGACGAGCGGTGCGACAAGCGCCAGGAACCCGCTGGGGTAGCAGCCGGGATTCGACACGCGCCGCGCTTCGGCCACACGTTCCCGCCCGACCAGTTCGGGGAAGCCATAGCACCAGCCAGCAGCCGTACGGTGGGCGCTGGAGGCGTCGATAACCCGGGTTCCGCTCGACGGGTTGATCATGTTCGCGGCTTCGATTGCCGCGTCGTCGGGAAGGCACAGGATCGCGATATCGGCAGAATTCAGCGCATCGCGGCGGGCGGCGGCATCCTTGCGCTTGGCATCTTCCAGCACAATCAGTTCGAACTCGCTGCGGCCTTCCAGCCGCGCGGCAATCTCGAGGCCGGTTGTGCCGGCCGCGCCGTCGATGAAAACGCTATGCACCGCCGTCAGCGGCGAGAACGCCAAGCCTTACATAACCGCTCGGACCGTTGGGTCCGTGCGTGATCCAGGCCCAGTCACCGGCAATATCGAGCAGTTCGACGTCGGAACATGCATCCAGCGTCGCGCCGTCGTCGCCGTCATCCCGCATGGCCAGTTTCAGCACTACGTCGGCGTCGCCGATCCGGCGTTTCATCGGGACGACATAATGCGCAGCCAGATAGCGTCCAGCCAGCGCGATATGCGCCAGATCGCCGCGCAGCGGCAAGGTCCCGGGCGCGGGCCGGTCAACCGGACCTTTAAGTCCGACTATGCCTTCTGGCAGGGAATAGCTGGCGTCTTCGCTCACGAAACCTGTCTGGATTGATCTTTAATACAAGCCCGGGCGCTTAGCCTCGCTTGGCTAATCTCGCAAGGCACGCCAATTTCATGTCCCCGCATAGCGCGCTTTGAGCATGTGCCATGAAGCGCGCAGACCGTAGGCATCGCCGCCCTTGGGCCGGCCCGGCTTGGCCGTCGGTCGCCATGCAAACGTGTCGAAGTGGGCCCAGTCGAGCCCTTCGCCGACAAATTTGTCGAGGAAGAGACCTGCCACGCTGGCTCCGGCAAAGGCATTGCCATGCGCATTGTTAGTGTCGGCAATGTCCGAGACGAGCCATTCCCTATAGGCGTCGGGCAGGGGGAGGCGCCAGGGTTCGTCATCGACTTTACGGCCCGCTTCGATGAGCGCCTGCGCCGTTTCATCGCGGCGCGCCATCAGGGCCGGATAGTCCGGACCGAGCGCCACGCGGGCGGCCCCGGTAAGGGTTGCGAAATCGATGATGAGGTCAGGCTTTTCCTCGCTCGCACGGGTCAGCGCATCGCCAAGGATCAGGCGGCCTTCGGCATCGGTGTTGCCGATCTCGACCGTAATGCCCTTGCGTGACGACAGCACGTCGCCCGGGCGGAATGCGTTGCCTGCAATCGCGTTCTCGACTGCGGGAACAATCATGTGCAGCCGGACCGGCAATTTGCCGCCCATTATGAGCCCGGCCAGCGCGAGCGCGTGGGCCGAACCGCCCATGTCCTTCTTCATCAGTTTCATTCCCGCAGCGCTCTTCACATCGAGACCGCCGCTGTCGAAGCACACACCTTTGCCCACGATAGCGAGCACGGGATCGCTTTCCTTGCCCCAGGTGAGGTGGATCAGGCGCGGTGCGTGCTTGCGGGTTGCTGCACGGCCCACCGCGTGGACCATGGGATAATCCTGCTCCAGCGCATCGCCGCGCACGACGCGCAACTCGGCACTGTATTTCTTGGCGAGCTTTTCAGCCTCTTCCTCGAGCGCGGCCGGACCCATGTCCTCTGCCGGAGTGTTCACCAGATCCCGCACGAGACGCAGTGCATCGGCTTCGGCAATCGCCGCATCGATCCTGCCTGCCTGCTTGGTCAGCAGGACACGCGGCCCGGTCGGGTTGTCGGGCTTCTTGTAGCGTTCGAAGGTATACTGCGCGGCCTGCCAGCCATGCATCGCGGGCCCCGGCTCACCATTGGCGCGGCGATAGGTGCCTTCCGGCAAGACTTCTGCCAGCTTGGCCATGCACCAGCTTGAAAGCTCGTCCGGATTGGCGACGCCGCCGACCGCGAACCAGCTGTCACCATCCGGAACGATCGCGGTTTGATATCCCGACCCGTCGAATTTCTGGGCCTTCAGGGCCTCGCGCTGACCGGCTGACAGCTTTTTCGCCCAGTTTTCGAACCCGTCCTTGTTAACAAGGTGGATAAGGATGGCATCTTGGCCCTGATCGGGCTGGATGAGAGCGGATGTATCGGCCATTATAGTGTACCCCGTACGAATGTGGTCTCGGGCATGGAAATGATATGCGACAACGCCTGTTCCTGATTTCACTTGCGCTGTCGAGTGCCAGTTGCTCGCCAGCGCCGGACCCTGCGCGGGTCGAAAACGATCCGCAGCGCGCTTCGGCGACGGCAACTCCCGAGACGCAAACCGAGATCGTTGGCGTGCAATTCGAAGATAACGATAAGGTCGGCGAGGCGGTTAGAGAGTTCGCTTACAGCTGGCCTGTAGAAATCTCCGCAATCCCTGAACTGGCTGCGCAATTGCAGAAGGAGCGCGATGCCGCCTTGGCCGAACAAAAGGCCGAATGGGACCGCTCGCGGAACGAATTCCCAAGCGACTGCATCAGTTGCATCAACCGCGGTTATGAAACCGAGTGGAAGGTCGTTGCCCAGATCCCCGGCTGGCTGAGCCTGTCTTTCGATAACTACCTCTACACTGGCGGAGCGCATGGCAATTACGGGCGCGGCTCGATGGTCTGGGACCGCGAGGGTAAGGTCGGCATCGACGGCATAGAATTGTTCAATTCGCCCGTGGCGCTGGAAAACGCGCTCGGCACTGCTCTGTGCAACACGCTAAATCAGAAACGGGAAAGCAAGCGCGGCGCCCCGGTTGACCGGTCGAGTGGCGATATCTTCAATGACTGCCCTGGCCTCGACGAGGCAAGCGTCTTCGTTGGTTCTTCCGATGGTGAGTATTTCGACCGGATCGGGATCTATTTCGGCCCCTATGTCGCGGGTCCTTATGCCGAGGGCGCCTACGAGCTGAATTTCCCAGTCACAGGGTCGGTTCTCGATGCTGTGAAACCGCAATATGCCAAGGCATTTCGCGTCCAGCGCTGATCTGCTCGCAATTTGCGCGTGCAATCGCTATGTGGGCGCGCATGACCGAATATCAGGTAATCGACAGCGAACAGACCGTCTACCGCGACGGTACGATCAAACTCCATGGGCCGGAAGGTTTTGAGGGTATGCGCAAGGCCGGGCGGCTGGCCGCAGAAATCCTCGACGAGTTGACCACCTTCGTGAAACCGGGCGTGACCACTGGCGAGATCGACGATCTTGTCCGCACCATGACCCTGGACGGCGGAGCTGTTCCAGCCACGATGGGTTACCGCGGCTATGCGCACAGCTGCTGCACCTCGATCAACCATGTGATCTGCCACGGCATTCCGAGCGAGAAGGCATTGAAAGATGGCGACATCGTCAATGTCGATGTTACGCCGCTGCTCGATGGATGGCACGGCGATACCAGCCGCATGTTCTTTGTCGGCGACGTAGCGCTCAAGGCGCGCAAGCTGGTCGATGTGACTTACGAATGCCTCATGCTCGGCATCGAGGCCGCATCGAAGCCCGGCGCACGGCTGGGCGATATTGGCGCAGTCATCGAAGCGCATGCCCGCCAGCACCGCTACGGCGTGGTGCAGGAATTTTGCGGACATGGCCTGGGCCGCCTGTTCCACGATGCGCCCGAGGTAATCCACACAGGCCGCATGGGAACCGGACCGGAATTGAAGCCCGGCATGTTCTTCACTATCGAGCCGATGATCAATCTAGGCCGCCCGCAGGCAAAACTGCTGCGCGACGGATGGACCGCGGTCACGCGCGACAAGAGCCTGAGCGCTCAGTTCGAACATTCGATCGGGATCACCGAAACGGGCGTGGAAATCTTCACTGAAAGCCCGAAAGGCCTGCACCAGCCGCCGTATTGAGCGGGGGTGATGGTCGCACCGTCTATTCGGTGATGTCGGCCGACTGAGAGATAAGCAGCCTTTCGCTTTCAGACTTGCGGCTGGTCGAAATTACGTGGTCGACGCCTTCAATGGTGATGGCCAGCGTGCCTTGTTCGGTAATCTGGATGAAGCCCTTCGATTTCAGATACCACGAATGGAATTCGAAGCTTTCTGCTGAGCAACCCAGCATTTCCTGCACGTAAAATCCGATGACACCCGCATCGCCGGGCGTTTCGCGGCGCTTCTTGTAAAGGAAGTGCAGGATTTTCTCATGCGCTTCCGCATCGTCTATCGCCGATTGCTCGTCGATCTGGATTTCATTGTCGAACTTGAATTTGGGCGTTTCATCGGCCTTGTGAATGTGGTGGACACGGTCGTATTCGGCGCGCTTCTTGTGATCTCTCAGGACGCGATAGGCATCGTTAATTGCCTGAAATTTCTCGATGTCTGCCGTTTCGCGGTGGTCGGGATGGTACATATGGGCGAAATGCCGATACGCCTTTTCCAGAATTTTCGCGTCGCACGTCGGATTGACTTGCAAAAGCGCATAGTAATCGACGAATTCTTGTCCGTTTTCCATCGCTTCGGCCCCCTGCCAAGTCCAGCAAGCAGCATACTACTGCCACGTCAGAACTAACAGCCGACAATTGCTTCTGATTGTAGAATTGCGCCGATTTTGAGAATAGCGGGCCCTAATTTTCCCGCGCAGCACGCAGCGCCGAACCGGCAGCAATCGGTGCGATGGCGCAAAGGCCAAGACTTATCGCCGCTGTGAGCAGCAAGCCGCTGGGGTCAGGCCGGGCAAGGCTGCCAGCGCCGAAAATCAATATCGGCACGGCAAGCGGGATCACCATCAGACCTGCAAGAGCTGCCCCTCCTCTGAGGCTGGCGGTCAGCGCAGCAACGGCAAGGCCGACAGCGGCGAGGCCCGGAGTGCCGGCCACCAGCCCAAGCAATACGGTTCGCGTTGTGTCCGCGGACAAGCCAAGCAGTGCGGCTGCGGGGAGCGCGGCCAACAGCAGGAGCGGCGCAAACGCCAGCCAATGCGCGATCAGGCGCGACGCCATTGCCCATTCCTCGCTCACTCCGCGCAAATGCAGCTGATCGAACACGCCCGCTTCCAGATCGGCCGACACCAGCTTTTCCAGCGGCAGGATGGCCGCAAGCAATGCGGCGACCCAGATGACGCCTCCGCCGGTCCGCGCCAGGAGCTGCGCATCGGGTCCGACGGCGAAGGGATAAAGCATCGCCACGGCAAGGAAGAACAATAGCGGCAGGATGCCTGCGCCGCCGCGCCCTCCGGGCAGTAGCAATCCGAGATCACGGCGCAGCAATGTGGCAAAGGCGCTCATGCCGCATACTCCGCAAGATCGATCGTGCGCGCGCCGGGCAGGGCGATTTCCTGATGAGAGGCGACAACCGCAATGCCGCCGCCTGCGCAGTGCTGCGCGACAAGCGCTTCAACGCTGGCGGTTGCCTGCGCGTCGAGACCGTTGAGCGGCTCGTCCAGCAGCCAGATCGGGCAACCCCGATTAAGCAATCTGGCAAGCGCGGCGCGTTTCTTCTGACCGGTCGACAGGTAGCGCACCGGCACGTCCATCAATGCTTCGAGCTGGAGTAAGTGCGCGGACCGACCTGGGTCGCAGCATCCATCGAGCTTCTCGTAGAACCCCAAGGCCTTGCCGAGCGGCAGATTGGCATCGAGGGCGAGGCGGTCATCTACCAGCCCCATCGCTCCCTCGCTCTCTACCTCACCGGCAAATGGACGCAGCAATCCGGCGAGGATCCGGATCAGGCTCGACTTTCCGATCCCGTTTGCGCCCGCAATATGCAGCGCGGATCCCGGCTGGCAATCGAATGACAGGCCGCGAAAAAGCAGCCGCTCGCCGCGGCGGCAGGCGAGGTCAGTAGCTGCGAGGCGCGCTTGCATGGGCGGGAGCGATAGGCAAAAGCGCTGCCAGCGACAAGCAGGAGAGATTCGCGCATGACTTCTATCGAGAAACTCACCGAGGAAGAACGCAGCAGCTGGCTGAGTGCGCTGCCCGAATGGTCGCTCGCCCGTGATGGCGATGCAATCGAGCGCAAATTCGAGTTTGCCGACTTTTCCGAAGCCTTCGCTTTCATGACGCGCGTGGCAATGATCGCCGAGACGCGCGATCATCACCCCGAGTGGTTCAACGTCTACAACCGTGTCGAAATCACCCTGACCACGCATGATGCTGGCGGGCTGAGCCTGCGGGACGTCAAAATGGCGCGCAAGATCGACGCGCTTCTTTAATCGGCGCTGCTGCTCTCGCGCGGGGTGGGGCCAAGCTCGAGCAGCAGGCATTTGTAGTAGATCGCCTCGCGCGCGCGCTCCGCAGTCTCCGGTGTCATGCGGATGCTGTTTTCACGCGTACACTCGCTCTCGAGCAATGCGTTTTCTTCAGCCGTTCGCTCGGCAATTTCGGGGCCGCCAATGAGCGGGTAGCTGCGGTATTCGCGGCTGGGCGTTCCATACAGCGCCCGAAATGCGTCCAGCGCCATCGGGTGATATAGCGTCCCGTGGGTCTCGGCTTTGCCGGCGTCGACGAAGCTCCATTCCAGACCTTCCGGCGCATCGTTGCGCAGCGCAGTGACGAGCCGTTCGGTGCCCTCCCGGTGCCAGTCGCCCTCATTGGCACTGGTCAGGTAGAGACGGCGCTTTCCGGCTGGATGACGCGCGAGATAATCTGCGGCCTCGCGCCCGTACTTCATTGTTTCCCACCACATGGACGGAGAGATGGCGATATAATCGTCGAACAGCGCCGGGTCTTCCAGCAGCGTTTCGACCACGAACAAACCTGCGAGGGATTCGCCCATGACCGCATCGTGCCCGTCGGTCCGGAAATTGGCCTCGATCAATGGTTTGAGTTCCTCGCGCAGGAAGCGACGGTACTTGGCCGAGCCGCCGGGCGTCGCGCGCAAAGCTTCCTCGTAAGGGGCGGGATCAGCGACCGCCGGTGACAGCTCGTGGCGGCGATTTACGCTCTGGATGCCCACCACGATGAAGGGTTCGAACGAATAGTTCATCTCCCGGCTCTGTGCGATCCCTGCAATATGCGCAAAATCCTGCTCGGGTCCGCCGTCGAGGACATAGACCACCGGGAAATGCAGTTCCGCATCGGCGTCGTATTCCACCGGTAGGCGGACCGTGACCTTGCGGGTTTCGCCTTCGAGAATGGCAGTTTGGACCGTGTAAGTCTGGCCAAGCACGTAGGGCTCGCTCGCAGGCATTTCGCCCAGCGCAGGTCCGGCAAACAGCAGCGCTGCCAAAGGCAGTAGTCGGCGTAGAATCACGATTGCTATCCCTATTTGCCCAGCGGCCTCAGGCTGCTGCGGGTCTGCTTGCGCACGCGGCCCGGCATCCAACGGGCGCCGAACGCAATGCTCTTGGCGGTTTTGCCTACCAGCGTGTGCAGCTTGTCGCCATGAACCGCGTCCCATGCCGCATCGGCCACTTCCGAGACGGGTGTGATCTCCAGCCCTGCATCCTTCACGCGCTGGCGGATGCCTTCGTTCGACTGGGCGTTGGGCGTGTGGTCGAGCAGCGGGGTATCGATGAAGCTGGGGCATAGCGAGCGGACCTTGATGCCTTCGTCCGCCCATTCCCCGTCGAGGCTTTCTGTAATGCCTTTAACGCCGAATTTGGTCGCCGTGTAAACGCTTGCCCCGGGGGTGCCATAAATGCCTGCCGCGCTCGCGGTGTTGAGGAGGCACGAGCCTGGTGCGGTCCTCAGCAGATATGGATAAGCGGCCTGAGCGCCGAACAGCACGCCTTTCAAATTGATGTCGAGGCAGCGTTCGATCTCTTGTGTCGAATTCTCCATCAGCGCTCCGCCCAGCGGAATGCCTGCATTGTTCGCCAGCACATCGATCCGGCCACCTGCTGCCGTGGCGAAGCCGTCCAGCGCCTTGTCCCACGCATCGCGGTCACGGACATCGAACTTGTGCGTATAGGTGAAGCCGTTTTCGATCAGGTGGAGTGTTTCATCCATGCCTGCCTGATCGATGTCGCCAAGGCCGACAAACCAGCCTTCGGCAGCAAACCTCAATGCGATCGCGCGGCCGATACCGGACCCGCCGCCCGTGATGAAAATTGCCTTGCGTTCGCTCATCTCGTCTCTCCTTCGCGCGCTTTAAAGCGCGGCGTTGTTGTAGGTGTGCCAAGTAAAGATGGCCATGGCGCCGCGGTAGGGCCGCCACCTGTCACCCAATGCCCGGGTTTCCTTCTCGCTCGGCCGTTCCGGCAGTTCTAGCAATCGCCCGACAGCCTCCTGCACTGCGAGGTCGCCGGCGGGCCAGATATCCTGGCGCCCTTCGGCGAACAGCAGGTAGATTTCCGCCGACCAGCGACCGATACCCTTGATCCGGATGAGTTCGGCAATCGCCTCTTCATCATCGGCAGGCAGGTTATCGAGATCGAGTTCGCCCTGTGCCACCAGTTCGCATAACGAGCGGGCATAGCCCTGTTTCTGCCGGGACAGGCCGCAGGCGCGGAGAGTGTCGAAATCCCGCGCGAGCAGTTCGCCTGCTTGCAAGTCCTCGCCAAGTTCCACTTCGAGCTTGTTCCAGACCGACGCTGCCGCAGCAACGCTGACTTGCTGGCCCACGATTGTGCGCAGCAAAGTCCGATATCCGGTCGGGCGAATGCGTTCTTCGGGATAATCGCAACGCTCCAGCGCGCCAGCCACGACGGGATCGCTGGCTGCCACTGCATCCAGATGCTCGCGCAATTGCGAATTGGTCAGGCCCACCTTGCGCTCCCGCTTCAGTTTGAATAGCAGCGCAACGCATAAGGCCCGCGATGCGGGCGAGGCAACAAGGATAAGCAATCGATGCCCAAGTTGATCGTCACTACCCGCGAAGGCGATACGAGCGAGATCGAGGTCGAAGACGGCCTCACTGTCATGGAAGCGATCCGCGACAACGGCTTCGACGAACTGCTGGCGCTGTGCGGCGGCTGCTGTTCGTGTGCGACGTGCCACATCCATGTCGATCCCGCGTTCAAGGACAAGCTCCCCGAAATGAGCGAAGACGAAGACGACCTGCTGGAATCGACTGAACACCGGGTCGAGACTTCGCGCCTGTCCTGCCAGATTCCCTTCGGCAGTGAACTTGACGGGTTGAAGGTTACTATCGCCCCTGAAGATTGATGTTGTTTGCGAGCAGGCGCGCGCGCGCCTACTTGCTGCAACATGACACAGATACCTCTTCGCGAGCATACGCTCGACCTGATCGGCAATACGCCGCTCGTCCGGCTTGAAGGACCGAGCGCGGAAGCCGGCTGCGATATTTACGGCAAATGCGAATTTACGAATCCCGGCGCGTCGGTAAAAGACCGGGCCGCGCTCTATATCATCCGTGATGCAGAAGCGCGGGGCGAACTGAAGCCCGGCGGCTGCGTGGTGGAAGGCACCGCGGGCAACACCGGGATTGGCATTGCGCTGGTCGCCAACGCACTTGGCTATCGCACGATCATCGTGATGCCGGACAACCAGTCCAAGGAGAAGATGGACACGCTGCGCGCGCTTGGCGCAGAGTTGGTGACCGTTCCGCCCACCAAGTTCGCCGATAGCAACCATTTCGTGCACACGTCGCGCCGCCTGGCAGAAGAAACCGAGGGCGCGATCTGGGCCAACCAGTTCGACAACACGGCCAACCGCAAGGCGCATATCGAGGGCACCGCCAAGGAAATCTGGGAACAGACCGGCGGCAAGATCGATGGCTTCACCTGCGCAGCCGGGACGGGCGGCACCATTGCCGGCGTCGGCATGGGCCTCAAGGAATTCGACGAGAACGTAAAGATCGCGCTCACCGATCCGCATGGTGCTGCGCTTTACAGCTACTATGCGCATGGCGAACTTAAGGCCGAAGGGTCTTCTGTAGCCGAAGGTATCGGGCAGGGCCGCATCACCGGCAATCTGGAAGGCGCACCGATCGACACCCAGTTCCGTATTTCGGACGAAGAAGGGCTGCACTGGGTCGCCCGCCTCCTGCGCGAAGAGGGCCTGTGCCTTGGCATTTCGAGCGGCATCAATGTAGCCGGCGCAATCGCGCTGGGCAAGGAACTGGTTGCCGAAGGGCGTGAGCGTCCCCGTGTCGTCACAATCCTGTGCGACACCGGTTTTCGCTATCTCTCCACCCTCTACAATCGCGAATGGCTGGAAGCGAAGGGGCTGCCGGTATTCGATTGGCTGAAGACTTCGGATTGACGCCAGCGGCGAAGGAGCGCAGAATCGTGAAAATGCCGCGTTATTTCGATCTGTCATCCAGCAAGCCGCAATTGGGCGGCCTTCCCGACGTGCCGCTGGGCGGAACGAGGGCTCAGGCCGTTCACCGTTTGCAGATCGGCATAGCGGGCGTGGTTCTGATGGTCCTGCTCGTCGGATTGGCCAGCTTGGTCCAGGACCGAGCGAGAGAGGTCGATGCCTCGTCTGTGCCTTCGGCTGCTGCCACGACAGAACCTAGCGCGGCCCCCACGCAAGCGGATCCGTTGGTCGAGGCCGGCGTGGTGCCGGACCTTCCAGCCGAACGCGCGCCCACGCCAGCGCAAAATCCGGCGGTTGTACCCGAACAGGGTAGCGGCAATGCACCTTCGACTGCCGAATAAGCTGGTTTCGACATGTCTGGTCTTCCTGCTCGCTGCCTGCTCGGCAGGGGATGGCGAGGGACGTGAAGTCGCTCCTGCCAGCACGGAAAAGCTCGGACTGTTCACTTCGCTGCCGATCTATTGGAGCGACGGCGAAGACATTGCGACCATGCTGCAAGACGGGGCACAAGAACCAAGCTGGGTTCGCGAAGTGCTGGAATCGCGGTCTGAACTGATCCCTCTCGATACACTCGAAGCTGATGTGCTTGCCGGACTTGATCGGATCGTCCTTGCACAGCCGCGCGCCTTGGCTCCGTCCGAGAACGTGGCGCTGGATGGCTGGCTGCGTGACGGAGGGCAGGCACTGATTTTTGCCGATCCTTTTCTTACCCAGCATTCCGAATTCGGCCTGGGCGATCCGCGCAGGCCGTTCGACGTGGTGCTGATCTCGCCCATCCTGGCGCGGTGGGGCCTGGAATTGCAATTCGATGATACCCAGCCGCGTGACGAGCGGATCATCCCTGCCGGACGCAGCGATCTGCCAGTGGAGCTTGCCGGTCAGTTCGCCGTTCTGGATGGCGAAGCCCAAGCATCGTGCACCTTGTCGGCGCAGAACCTGATTGCGGATTGCAAGATTGGCGATGGATCGGCGGTCCTGATCGCCGATGCCGCGGTCCTCGACACCGACAAGGACTCAGGCGAACGCCGCGCTGCACTGGAATCGCTACTGTCGCGACTCCAACATCGTTGAGTCGCGGGAAAACCCGGGATTTGGCTTGGTCGCGCGATCTCCGGAATCGAAAAACCCGCGGAAATCCGTTACTTGCCTTAACAAAGTCGAAACCTCTCACGTCCTCATTTCAATAATTTAATCACCTTAAATCAATAGTTTACTGGGTTATCCCGTAAAATCCCGCAATTTTCCCTTCCATCCCCGCCTCACACGCGGTAATTCTTCATGACATCGGACAGCCACTGTCTTTGCGCGTTCAATCAACGAGTTGAGCGAGCCGACCGAGCACGCGCTTGGCCGGGGCGGAGAAGCTTTGTCCGACAGGGGATGTTGAACACGAACCGGGGACGGGGGCGGAAAGTGCAATTCGGAGGGTACAGCGGACAAGCCTACTCGCCTGCTGGCGACAAGGGCCGCTTTGTGCTTCCGCCGATCTTCCGCAAGGCTCTCAAGGAATCCAGCGACGGCCGCGTGCTCTGCCTGATGAAGCACCCGACCTGGAACTGCCTCGTCGGTTTCGGCCTGTCGCGCAAAGACGAACTCAATGCCCAACTCGACCGTGAAGAAGAGATGGCAGTGCGCCTCGGCAAGGAATTCGACCGCGACACGCGCGCCAGCCAGCTGTTCGGCTTTCAGGAAATGCCGTTCGATGACAGCGGACGCTTCGTGATGCCCGACCACCTGCGCAGCCTTGGCCGGATCGACGGCGGTCTGTATTTCCAGGGCGGCGGGCGCTTCTTCACCTTGTGGAACCCCGAGCAGCTCGCTGAAATGGGTGACGACTGGGCAGGTGCCAAGGCTGCCTGCGAAAGCTTCCTCGCTGAAGCAAAGGCGAAGTCCAAATGAACGGCGCGCCTCACATTCCAGTCCTGCTCGACGAGGTCGTTGACGCACTCGATCCGCAACCGGGCGACGTGATTATCGACGCCACCTTTGGTGCTGGCGGCTATACCCGCGCCCTGCTGGACCGCGGCGCGACCGTACACGCATTCGACAGAGACCCCGATGCTATTGCTTCGGGTCGCAAATGGCGGGAGACGGAGCAAACTCCGCCCCGCCTAATTCTTCACCCGAGCCGGTTTTCCGACATGCTTGATGTCATGACGTCGGCCGGCGTTGCCAAGGTCGACGGCGTTGTCATGGATATCGGCGTGTCTTCGATGCAGCTCGACCAGGCGGAGCGGGGCTTTGCCTTCTCGGCTGACGGCCCGCTCGACATGCGGATGAGCCAGGACGGCGAAACCGCGGCTGATTTCCTCAACACTGCCGAGGAATCGGTGATCGCCGACGTTATCTACCAATACGGCGAAGAGCGTCAGTCGCGCCGCGTTGCCCGCGCCATCGTGGCCGCGCGCCCGCTGGAAACCACCGGTGAACTGGCGCGCGTGGTGCGCAAGGCGCTGGGTTACAAGCCGCACGACAAGAAAGACCCGGCCACCCGCACATTCCAGGCCATCAGAATTCACGTGAACGGCGAGCTCGACGAACTGTCCCAAGGGCTGTCGGCTGCCGAACACCTGCTGAGGGAAGGGGGCCGCCTTGCCGTGGTCAGCTTCCACAGCCTAGAGGACCGGATCGTCAAGCGCTTCCTGCGCGAGGCATCTTCAACCCCAAGCGCCTCGCGTCATGTCCCGATGGCAGCGCAGCGCGATCCGGTCTTCACCTCCGTGTCCAAGGCGATCAAGCCGTCCGAAGCCGAGATCGAGCGTAATCCGCGTGCCCGCTCGTCCGTTCTGCGCCACGCGGCGCGTACCGGCGCGCCGGCAAGGGAGGCAGCGTAATGTTCCAGTCTTCCCGCGTCCGTCAGATCGGCTGGCTGCTTACGCTGGGCGCGTGCCTGGCGGCATTGCTCGCGCTCACCTTCAAGGTGAACGCAGTGAAGAGCGAAGTCCGCCTGGTCGAACGGCAGATCATTGCCGCCGAACATTCCAAGCTGATGCTTGAAACCGAATTCCAGACCCGCGCCAGCCAGCACCAGCTTGCTGCATGGAACCAGGTCGAGTTTGGCTATTCCGCGCCCCGCGCCGACCAATACGTCGAGCAGGAGCGCCAACTTGCCGCGCTGGGAACTCCGCGCGGTATCAATGCCCCGCAGCCCATCCGTGTCGCGATGCTTCGCCCTGTCAGCCAGGGCGAAAACGAAGAGAGCATCTTCGGGGACTGGCTCGGCGAGGAGGAACAACCTCCCGCCGTCGCCAGGCGAGAAGCCGCAAACGGCCTCGCTACAACTCTGGCGCAGCGCCTGTCACAGCCGACCAAGGCTTCCCTCGCTTCGGCTGAGGTGGCGCGGTGAACGCTTTTTCCGCCATTCATGGCGGACCGGGCGCTGTAAGCATGGCTGTCGCAAGCGGGCGAGTGCAACTGGTCACGCTGCGCCAGCGCTCGCTCGATCTTGCCCGCTGGCGGCTTCTCTGGATTGTCGTGGTATTCGCCTTCGTGGCGATCATCGCGCTCCTCCGCATTTCGTATCTTGGCATGAACGGATCAGAAGCGCGCGCCACTACGCTGGCTGACGCCTTGTTGCCGCCACGCGGCGAAATCACCGACCGCAACGGCGTACCAATGGCGCGCGCCTTTCCGGCCTACGCGCTGTGGTTCAATCCCGAGGCCTTGGGAGAGAAAGGTGAACCGCTTGTGGGTTCGCCGCGAAGCGTGGCGCAGAAACTCGTCGCGATTTTCCCTGATCTCGACGAGGCGAAGCTGACCGCTCAATTGGCTTCCGGCAAGCAGGGTTATCTGCGCCGCCGCTTGCTGCCTGAAGAAGCCAATCAGGTGCAGGAAATTGGCGAGTTGGCGCTCGAAGTTCCGATGGAACAGGACCGCCATTATCCGCAAGGCAAGATGGGCGCGCATGTGCTTGGCTATGTCGCGGCGGATGGTACGGGCCGTGTCGGTATGGAGCAGGTGCTGAACGAGCATCTCAGCAATCCCGAAACCCGCGGAACGCCGGTCGCATTGTCGGTTGACGTGCGAGTGCAGGGCGCACTGGAGGATGAGCTTCGTCGCGGCATGAAGCTGACCCAGGCACAGGGCGGTGCGGGCATCGTGCTGGACGTAGACACAGGCGAAGTGCTTGCGCTGGCATCACTGCCGGAATTCGATCCCAACAAGATCGACGAGCAGGGCCAGCAGTTGATGTTCAACCGGGTCACCAACCAGGTTTACGAACTGGGTTCCACTTTCAAACCCCTCACCGTTGCGGCCGCCATCGATTCCGGCACGATCCGCGACCTGGGGAAACGTTATGACGCGACGCCGGTGAAAGTCGGGCGTTTCACAATCCGCGATAGTCACGCAATGGGCAATACTCTCAACGCGGTCGAAACCTTGATCCACTCATCGAACACGACCACTGCGCGCATCGCCGATGAGATGGGTTCGGAACGCCTGCGCCAGTACATGATCGACCTCGGCATGAACGAGCGTCCGCATATCGAACTTCCCGCCAAGGGGTTCCCGATCTGGCCGGGCGAGAAATGGCCGCGACTGACGAACATGACAGTCGGCTTCGGTCACAGCATTGCCGTATCGCCCCTGCATCTCGCCAGCGCTTACGCCGCAATGGTCAACGGCGGCATCTGGCGTCCGGCCACGCTGAAGAAACTCGGTCCTGGCGAGGCACCCAAGGGCCGCAGGGTCTTCAAGGCTTCAACTTCGAGCCGGATGCGCCAGATCCTCAGGGCGATTTCGGTCTATGGCACCGGCCGCAACGCTGATGCGCCCGGCTACCGTGTCGGCGGCAAGACCGGCTCGGCAGAGAAGCCTGGCGCCAATGGCTACCGCAAGACCGCTCTGGTTTCGACCTTCGCGGCTGCCTTCCCGATGGATCGTCCGCGCTATGTGGTCGTCGCCATGCTCGATGAACCGCGCGGCACGCTGGCAAGTTCGTACCAGCGGACCGCGGCATGGAACGCAGCGCCCATCGTCGGCCGTCTGGTTCCCCGCATCGGCCCGCTGATCGGCGTGAGGCCGGACGATACGCGCGACATCGATATCTCGGCCATCAAGCCGCTCATTCCGGAGGCAAGCGAGTGAAGCTGGGCAAGCTATGCGACAACGCCGGCCTCGCGTGCGAAGGTGATTGCGATGCGAATGTGACCGGCTTTGCGATCGACAATCGCAAGGTTGCCCCGGGCACCGTCTTCGGCGCGTTCCAAGGCAGCGTCGTCAATGGCGAGGATTACATTCCCGCAGCGATTGATGCCGGTGCCATCGCGGTTGTCGCACGTCCCGAAGCAGTGGTTGAAGGCGCAGTCCATATTGCCGCCGCCAATCCGCGCAGGGCATTCGCCCAGCTCGCGGCGCAATTCTTTACGCCGGTTCCGGAACACATCGTGGCCGTCACCGGGACCAACGGAAAAACCTCCACCGCGGAAATGACGCGCCAGATATGGCGCATGGCCGGTGAACGCGCCGCCAGTATCGGTACGCTTGGCGTCACGACGCCAGATGAAAGCGTGTCCACCGGACTGACCACGCCTGATATCGTGACTTTCCTTTCGAATATGAGCGGGCTCGCACGCGAAGGCGTAACCCACGTCGCCTACGAAGCATCAAGCCACGGATTGTCGCAGTCGCGCAACGAAGGTGTGCCGGTCGAAGCGGCCGCTTTCACCAACTTCAGCCGCGACCACCTTGATTACCACAAGGACATGGAAGACTATTTCGCGGCCAAGATGCGGCTGTTTGACGAAGTGGTTTCCGACGGCGCGACCGCCGTGATCTGGCTCGACGGAAGCGACTGGAACGCCCGCGTTGTGGAACATGCCAGGAAGCGCGGCCTGAAAGTCATGACTGTCGGCGAAACCGGCGAAGACATCTGCCTCGTCAAGCGTGAGCCGACCCAGCTGGGCCAATCGCTCACCGTTCGGCATGGCGACACGGAAAGGACGATCAACCTGCCTTTGATCGGAGCATATCAGGTATCCAACGCGCTGACTGCCGCCGGTCTGGCGCTTGCCACCGGCACAGACGCGGGCCTGGTGTGGGATGCCGTTGCCCGTCTCCAGCCCGTCCGCGGCCGCCTCGAACGTGCGGTCATCGCGCCCAGCGGCGCGCCGGTTTATATCGATTACGCCCACACGCCCGACGCTTTGGAAGCCGCAATCGCCGCGCTTCGTCCCCATGTTGGAGGGAAGCTGATTACGGTTTTCGGGGCTGGCGGCGACCGCGATCACGGCAAGCGCGCACCGATGGGCGAAGCCGCCGCAAAGGCAAGCGACGTGGTGATTGTGACCGATGACAATCCGCGCGGTGAAGATCCTGCGGATATCCGCCGCGCAGTCCTTGAAGGTGCGCCCCAAGCAAGAGAGATAGGCGGCCGCCGCGACGCGATATGTGCCGCCATCGCAGAAGCCGGCCGTGACGACATCGTGCTCGTCGCAGGCAAAGGCCACGAACAGGGTCAGATCATCGGATCGGGAGAAAACATGAAGGTCCTTCCCTTCGACGACGTGGAAGTCGCACGCGAATGCGCGGCGCAAATCGCAAGAGGTAACGCATGAGCGCTGCAATTCTCCGTCACCCTGCCTTCGTGGAATGGCCGAAGGATCCGCGCGATCGGCTGCCGCTGACGCTGTGGAGTGCGGATGCGATTGCTGCCGCCACGGGCGGCACTGCCAGCTGCGATTTCCAGGTTGCAGGCGTCGAAATGGATAGCCGCGATGTAGTCTACGGTGATCTATTCGTGGCGTTGAAGGGCGAGGCAATGGACGGCCACCGCTTCCTCGACAAGGCATTCGAAAATGGCGCGACCGCTGCCTTGGTCGACCGCCCGGTGGATTATCCGCACGTACTTGTCGCCGACACTACCGCTGCACTCGAAGCGCTGGGCAAGGCTGCCCGCAGCCGCACGCAGGCGCGCATCATTGGCGTGACCGGTTCGGTCGGCAAGACCGGCGTCAAGGAAGCTATCTTCGCGTCGCTGGAACGCGCCAGCAGGGGCGCCGCGCACCGTTCCACGCGTAGTTACAACAATCACGTGGGCGTCCCGCTCAGCCTCGCACGGATGGGCGCGCGCAGCCGTTTCGGCGTCTTCGAGATGGGCATGAACCACGCCGGAGAGATCGAAGGGCTGACCACGCAGGTTCGCCCGCATGTGGCAGTCATCACGACAATCGCACCTGCACACATTGAAAACCTCGGTTCCATGGAAGCCATCGCCGATGCCAAGGCGGAAATCTTCGCCGGCCTCGAACCCGGCGGAACTGCAGTCATCCCCGCAGACAGCGAATATTACGACCAGCTAAGGCTTGCCGCCACGCGCGCCGGTGCGAAGGTCGTCAGCTTCGGCAAGGCGCGCCACGCGGATATGCGCCTTCTCGATGCGATACCCAGCGCAAATGGCGGCAGTCTCGTGACGTGCGAATTCGACACGGGCCGTCTGTGCTATACGGTGGCCGAACCGGGCGAACATTGGGTGGCGAACTCGCTCGCCGTTATGGCTGCAGTACGCGCGGCAGGCGGAGACATGGCAGCCGCTGGCCTCGCGCTGGCGGAAATGGGTGGCCTCAAGGGACGCGGCGCACGGCTCGGCATCGCCGTTCCGGGCGGCAAGGCGCTGATGATCGATGAAAGTTACAATGCCAATCCCGCCAGCATGCGTGCGACGCTCGCACAATTGGGTGCTACACCGTCCACCCGGCGGATTGCAGTGCTCGGCGCGATGAAGGAGCTGGGCGATTTTGCGCCGAAGTTCCACGCCGCGCTGGCCGAGAATATTATCGCCGCCGACATCGACTTTGCGGTACTGGTTGGCGACGAGATGCGCGCTTTGGCGGGCGAACTGGGGAAACCCGTATTAAACTCGCTTGGCAAGCCGCTTGAGTGGGAGCATTGCAACACCGCTGACGAGGCGATGGAGCTGCTCGAAGACTTCGGTATCGTGGCGGGCGACGCGGTGCTGGTGAAAGGCTCCAATTCGGTCGGTCTCGGCCGCCTCGTGGACCGTTTCACTCGCCCTGAATAGGAGGCCCCGCGCGGCCCGATGCTTTACCTCCTCGCCGAGTATTTCAATTTCGAAGGCCTGTTCAATCTGGTCCGCTACCAGACGGCGCGTGCCGGAGCGACGCTGCTCACTGCGCTGCTGATCGGACTGCTGATCGGCCCGCGCTTCATCGACATGCTGCGCGTGCGGCAGGGCAAAGGCCAGCCGATCCGCGAAGACGGACCGCAGACGCACCTTGCCAAGGTTGGCACGCCGACGATGGGCGGGTTGATGATCCTCGTCAGCCTGACGATTTCGATGCTGCTGTGGATGGACCTTTCCAACCCCTTCATCTGGGCCTGCCTTGCCGTGACCGGCGGCTTCGGTCTGATCGGTTTCCTCGACGATTACGACAAGGTGACCAAGGCCAGCCACAAGGGCGTTTCGGGCCGCACCCGATTGTTGTTCGAATTCATCGTTGCCGGTGCCGCCAGCTGGATCATCGTCAGCCAGATCAACACCTTCGTTTACGTCCCGTTCGTCAATGATTTCGGGATCGAACTGGGGCCATTTTACTATCTGTTTGCCGCCTTTGTCATCGTTGGCGCGGGCAATGCCGTGAACCTTACCGACGGTCTCGACGGGCTGGCGACGATGCCGGTGATCATTGCAGCTGGCACATTCGCGATCATTGCCTATCTCGTCGGCCGCGTGGACTATTCCGCATATCTGGGAATCCCGCATGTACCGGGTGCAGGCGAACTGGCCATCCTGTGTGCAGCCATCATGGGTGCGGGCCTTGCCTTCCTGTGGTTCAACGCACCGCCCGCCGCTGTATTCATGGGCGATACCGGATCACTCGCCCTTGGCGGTGCGCTTGGCGCGATCGCGGTTGCGACGCATCACGAAGTCGTGCTGGCGATCGTCGGCGGACTGTTCGTGTTCGAGGCGCTTTCGGTCATCATCCAGGTCTTCTGGTTCAAGCGCACGGGGCGGCGGGTGTTCCGCATGGCACCCATCCACCACCATTTCGAGCAGCTCGGCTGGTCCGAGAGCAAGGTCGTGATCCGCTTCTGGATCGTGGCCATCGTGCTCGCACTCCTGGGGCTCGCGACGCTCAAGCTGAGATGATCACTTCACCTGCCTGGAAGGACAAGAAATACGCGGTGCTCGGCCTCGCGCGGTCCGGCCGGGCGACGGTCGAGGCTTTGCTGGCGGCGGGCGCGAACGTGCTGGTGTGGGACGACCGCGCCGAAGCGCGCGAGCCTTTCGCCGGCCGCTGCGCGATTGGCGATCCTTTGGAAGCGGACCTGACCGGCTATGCTGGTGTGGTTGTCAGCCCCGGTGTCCCGCTCAACACCCACCCGATTAAGCCGCATGCCGACAGCTTTGGCGTGCCGGTCATCGGCGACATCGAACTGTTCGCACAGGCGCGGGCGAACCTGCCGCCGCACAAGGTTGTCGGCATTACCGGCACTAATGGCAAATCGACTACCACCGCGCTGGTCCACCACATCCTCAAGACCGCAGGCGTGCCGACCACCATGGGCGGCAACATCGGCCTGCCGATCCTCGAGCAGGAGCCGCTGCCCGCGGGCGGAGTTTATGTGCTGGAACTGTCCAGCTACCAGATCGACCTGACCTATTCGCTCGATTGCTATATTGCGGTTCTTTTAAATGTGACGCCCGACCATCTGGACCGGTATGATGGTGATTTCGAAAAGTATGTGGCGGCTAAAATCCGCTTATTCGAGATGCAAGAGGCAGACGGGCTGAAGCTCATAGGAACGAGCGACGCCGCGAGTTCAGCGGCCTACGAGCGCTTCTTTGAATCAGCGCAGCCAGTTACTAGGCAGGAATATCCGGATCAGCCAGACTGGCCTAGCCTTCAAGGCCCTCACAACAGGGAAAATGTTAGCGCGGCAATCCTGACAGCATTCTGGTTCGATATCCCGGAAAGCAGCCTTGATCAGGCTTTGCGCACATTCCCCGGCCTCCCGCACCGAATGCAGCGGGTCGCCGAAATCTCCGGTGTCGCCTACGTAAACGACAGCAAGGGCACCAACACCGCTGCCTCTGCCCCTGCACTCGCGGCGTTCGACAACATCCACTGGATCCTCGGCGGGCTCGCCAAGGAGCCGGGGCTGGGCGAGTGCGAGGCCGAATTGCCACACGTGAAAGCCGCCTACACCATCGGCAAGGCCGGACCCCAGTTCGCCACATTGCTCGAAGGCCGCGTGCCGGTGGAGCAGTGCGAAACGCTCGACCGCGCGGTCGCCAGTGCAGCTGCCAAGGCCGAGGCGGGCGACACCGTCCTCCTCTCGCCAGCCTGCGCCAGCTTCGACCAGTATGCCGACTTCGAAAAGCGCGGCGATCATTTCCGCGAACTGGTCGAGGGGCTGAAATGAGCACCATGCAGCCCTATGTTCCCGGCGCGAAACGCAAGCCTGCGCATATCCCGAGCGGCAAGATTTCCCGCTGGAGCGAACTCAAGATCTGGTGGCGCGAGATCGACCGCGTGCTGCTCGGGCTCGTCCTGCTCGTCATGACGTTGGGCACAATCGCCGTAGCCGCCGCAAGTCCGGCCAGCGCAGGGCGCCTGTCCACATCGAGCACCACGCTCGACCCGCTGTATTTCTTTTATCGCCATGTCACCTGGCAGATGCTTGCGCTTGGTGTCTTGCTGGGCGTTTCGATGCTCAGCCGCGAGAATGCTCGCCGTCTTGGCGTGGTGCTGGCTGGCGGGATGATCGGATTGTTGTTTCTGGTCCCTTTCATCGGTGTCGAGATCAATGGCGCGCGGCGCTGGATCAATCTTGGCTTCCAGTTCCAGCCCTCCGAATTCCTCAAGCCCGGATTTGCCATTGCGATGGCGTGGATATTGTCGTGGCGAATGCGTGATCCGAACTTGCCGGTTCTTGTGATCGCCACTGCCCTGCTGGTGCTGATCGCAGCATTGATGATGTTGCAACCCAACTTTGGCGGGACGATCCTGTTCGGCGGAGTGTGGTTCGTGATGGTGGTCCTGTCCGGAGTGCCGGTAAAGCGGCTCGGCGGGGTAATTGGCGGCGGCATTGCAGGGATCACTGCGACTTACTTCCTCTATGACAACGCGCGCCACCGTATCGACGCTTTCTTTGGCGGCGGTACGGCGTTCGACCAGGTCGACCTTGCCAGCCGCACCATTCTGGCAGGCGGGTGGACCGGTGCGGGTTACGGCCTCGGTATCCGCAAGATGAGCCTGCCCGAAGCGCATACCGACTACATATTCTCGGTTATCGGCGAAGAATTCGGCCTGATCGCCTGCGGTCTGATCGTCCTGCTATATCTCGCCATCGTCGTGCGGGTGCTGATGCGGCTGGTGGACGAAGATGATCTGTTTGCGCTGCTGGCAGGGACGGGCCTTGTCGCCCTGCTCGGCGGTCAGGCGTTCATCAATATCCTCGTGAACCTCCAGCTCTTCCCGTCGAAAGGCATGACACTGCCGCTGGTCAGCTATGGCGGGTCGTCCACGATTGCCGTGTGCCTGGCCATCGGCCTGCTGATTGCGATCACGCGGCGTAATCCGTACTTGAAAAGGTCCACGCGGGGGCTTGGCGATCTGATCGGTTTCGGGCAGTCGGAAAAGATGACCGATAAACCCTCGCCGCTCTCGCGCGATATCTACCAATGACGACATCCAACCGACATTATGTCCTCGCAGCAGGAGGGACCGGCGGGCACCTTCTCCCGGCCTTTGCGCTGGCAGCCGAACTGGACCGCCGCGGACACCACGTGGCGCTGATAACGGACGAGCGCGGGGCCGAAATCCCGGGCAAGCCCGACTTCATGCCCGCGCATGTCCTGCCCGCTGGCCGTTTCGGCAAGAATCCGCTTCAATGGCTGCGCGGCTTCCGTTCGGTCCTCGAAGGCCGCAAGATGGCGCTGCGTCTGTTCGAAAGTTTCGAGCCTAGCGCGGTCGTGGGTTTCGGCGGCTATCCCTCGCTTCCCGCAGTCCTGGCGTCGACGTCTGCCGGCATCCCGACGGTCGTTCACGAGCAAAATGCGGTGCTCGGCCGGGTGAACCGGCTGCTGTCTGGCCGTGTCGATGCGATCGCCACGGCCTATCCTGATGTGCAGCGGCTCAAGCCCAAGCACGAGGTGAAGACCCACCTTGTCGGCAATCCGGTGCGCGCAGGCGTCCTGTCGCTGCGTGAACAACCGTTCCCCGCATATGGCGAGGACGGCTTGCTGCGTGTGCTGGTCACCGGGGGCAGCCAGGGCGCGCGCGTGCTGTCTGAAGTCGTACCTGACGGCCTTGCCATGCTCCCGCCCGCCATTCGCGAGCGGTTGCAGGTAACCCAGCAGTGCCGCGCAGAAGACCTCGACACGGTGCGCGAACGCTATCGCAATCACGGCATTCCGGCTGAGCTTGCGACGTATTTCGAAGACATGGCCACCCGCTTGGCCGATGCGCATCTGTTCATTGGACGCGCCGGTGCTTCGACTGTTGCCGAGCTGACTGCGGTCGGCCGCCCGGGCATTCTGATACCTCTGCCGATCGCGACCGACGACCACCAGGCCGCCAACACCCGCGAAATGGTAAAAGCGGGCGGTGCCCGAATGGTGCGCCAGGAAAAGTTCGAGGCGAAAGAGCTCGCCAAGCAAATTCGCGTGCTGGCCGATGACCCCAAGGCCTTGGCCAACGCGGCGCACGCGGCATGGAACTGCGGACGCCCCAAAGCGGTGGAAGATCTGGCCGATCTCATCGAAAGCTTCGGCGGTGCAGACATGATGGACGTCATTCGTGTCGGCGGTAACAATGCGCGCGGCGCAACGCAGGGCGCGCCTGCCGGACAGGGCGCCTCCAAGGAGATATCGAAATGAAGGGTGTCCCTACCGACATCGGCACGATCCACTTCGTGGGCATTGGCGGTATCGGCATGTCCGGTATTGCCGAGGTGATGAAGAACCTCGGCTACAGCGTCCAGGGATCCGACATCAACGATAGCCCGGCGGTCGAACGCCTGCGCAGCCAGGGGATCGATGTCAAAATTGGCCACGCTCCTGAAAACGTGGAAGGTGCCGGCGTGGTTGTCACTTCCACTGCGGTGCGCAGGACCAACCCCGAAGTGGCCTTCGCATTGGAAAACCGCATTCCCGTTGTGCGCCGGGCCGAAATGCTCGCGGAACTCATGCGCCTGAAGTCCACTGTTGCGGTGGCAGGAACGCATGGCAAGACCACCACGACCAGCATGATAGCCGCGCTGCTTGATGCAGGACATGTCGACCCCACCGTCATCAACGGCGGCATTATCGAGCAATACGGGTCGAACGCGCGCCTCGGTGACAGTGACTGGATGGTTGTCGAGGCGGACGAAAGCGATGGCAGCTTCCTGCGTCTGGACGGGACAATTGCCGTCGTCACCAATATCGATCCCGAACATCTCGACCATTACGGCGATTTTGACGGGGTGAAGGACGCGTTCGTCGAATTCATTCACAATGTGCCGTTCTATGGCGCGGCCATACTGTGCATAGATCATCCCGAGGTTCAGGCCGTCATCGGCAAGGTCCGCGACCGCCGGGTGACGACATATGGTTTCAGCCTGCAGGCCGATATTTGCGGCGTGAACGTCCAGCCCCACGAAGGCGGAAACCGGTTCGATGTGATCGTGCGCCAACGGGGCGAAGAAGATCGCCGGATCGAGAACGTCAACCTGCCCATGCCGGGCCGCCACAACGTGCAGAACGCGCTTGCCGCGATTGCAGTCGCGATCGAGATGGGTTGTCCCGACGAAGTCATCTGTAACGGGTTTTCCAGCTTTGGCGGTGTGCGCCGCCGCTTCACCAAGGTCGGCGAAGTGCCCACCCGCGAAGGCAAGGTCACGATCATCGACGATTACGGTCACCATCCGGTGGAAATTCGTGCCGTTCTCGGCGCTGCACGCGAAGCGGCGCAAAACCGTGTCATCGCCGTCATGCAGCCGCACCGATATACTCGCCTGCGCGATCTGATGGATGATTTCCAGAGCGCGTTCAACGAAGCGGACGTGGTCTATGTCACGCCGGTCTACGAGGCAGGCGAAGACCCCATCGAAGGCGTCGATGCAGCCGCACTGGTCGCCGGAATCAAATCGCGCGGACACCGGTCCGTGGCGACGGTCGAGGACCGCGCCGATCTCGCAAGAGTGCTCGCTGATGAAATCGAGCAGGGCGACATGGTCGTGTGCCTTGGAGCCGGTGACATCACGAAATGGGCGGCAGGCCTAGCCGACGCGATAATTGAGGAGCGCGGCGCGTGATGCAGCAGCCGGACGACGTCCCCAATTGGGATAGCGGTATGGCCCCGGACTGCGAAGTCGAGGGCAGCGTCAGCGCGCCCGTGTCAACCGATGGCTTGCGCGGCTCGCTGAAATCGCAGGCGCCGCTGGCAAAACTCGTCTGGTTCAAGACTGGCGGCTGTGCAGATTGGCTGTTCGAGCCAGAGGATCTCGACGACCTAAAGCTTTTTCTCGAACGGCTCGACGGCCACCTGCCGGTTATGGCGCTGGGCCTTGGCTCGAACATGATCATCCGTGACGGGGGCGTACCCGGCGTAGTGATCAAGCTGGGCAAACCGTTTGCAAATGTCGATATCGACGAGCAGGTCGTGACCTGTGGCGGCGGCGCACACGGCATACTCGTTGCCAGTGCAGCGCGCGATGAAGGTGTTGCGGGGCTCGAATTCATGCGCGGCATCCCGGGCACGGTCGGCGGTTTCGTGCGCATGAATGGCGGCGCCTATGGGCGCGAGGTGTCGGACGTGCTGATCGATTGCGATGTCATCATGCCCGGCGGAGAATTGGTCACGCTGCCCGCGGCAGACCTCGATTACAGCTATCGCCATTCCGCATTGCCCGAAGGCGCAGTAGTGGTCTCTGCGCGCTTCCAGGGCGTGCCTGGCGATCCCGAGAAAATTGGCGCTGAAATGGACCGCATCGCCGAAGCACGCGAAAATTCCCAGCCGCTGCGCACCAAGACCGGCGGTTCGACCTTCAAGAACCCGCCCGGCAAGAAAGCTTGGGAACTGGTCGATGCAGCAGGCTGCCGAGGCCTCACGATGGGCGGCGCGCAGGTGAGCGAAAAGCATACCAATTTCATGATCAATACCGGCGATGCGACCAGCGCAGACATCGAAGGTCTGGGTGAAGAGGTGCGCCGCCGTGTCTATGCGCATTCGGGCGTCGAACTTGAATGGGAAATCCAGCGGGTAGGGAGGCCATAATGAGCGTGAGCGTCCTGGACAAAAAACTCCACGTCGCCGTCCTCATGGGCGGCTGGGCCAATGAACGCCCCGTCAGCCTGATGTCCGGCGAGGGCGTGGCCAAGGCATTGGAAGAGCGCGGGCACAAGGTCACCCGGATCGATATGGACCGGCAGGTTGCCGCGCGTATCGCTGAGGCTGCGCCTGACGTCGTGTTTAACGCGCTCCACGGCGTTCCGGGTGAAGACGGCACGGTGCAGGGCATGCTCGATCTGATGGGTGTGCCTTACACGCATTCCGGTCTCGCTACTTCGGTAGTCGCCATCGACAAGCAGCTCACCAAGCAGGCGCTGGTCCCGCATGGCATCCCCATGCCCGGTGGGCGCATCGTCAAGAGCGCAGACCTGTTCGAACGCGATCCCATGCCGCGCCCCTATGTGCTGAAACCCGTCAATGAAGGCAGCTCGGTCGGTGTCGCCATCGTCACCGATGACGGCAACTACGGCAATCCGATCGCGAGGGACGCCAAGGGCCCCTGGCAGGACTTTGGCGAATTGCTGGCAGAGCCGTTTATCCGCGGGCTGGAGCTGACATCGGCGGTGGTCGATTTCGAGGACGGGCCGCGTGCGCTGGCCGTGACCGAGCTCAAGCCGAAAAGCGGCTTCTACGATTTCAACGCCAAATACACTGACGGGATGACCGACCATATCTGTCCGGCCCAAATACCGGAGCAGATCGAAAAACTGTGCCTCGAAATCGCGCTCAAGGCGCACAATTTGCTGGGCTGCAAAGGCACCAGTCGCACGGACTTCCGCTGGGATGACGAACAGGGCGAAGACGGTCTGTTCGTCCTTGAGACCAATACGCAGCCGGGCATGACGCCGCTCAGCCTGGTGCCAGAACAGGCAAGATTTGCGGGCATGGAATACGGCGAGCTGGTGGAGACGATTATCGCTGCCGCACTGCGCGATTTTGCCAGCAGGCAGGATGCGCGTGATGGCTAAGGTCAAACGCAAACCCACAGGAGTGCGGCGTTCAACCGCTGCGCGCAGTCGCAGCCAGAAGGCGCGGGCAGCCAAGCGGCACACCTCGGGACTCCTCGACCGGGCTATGACTGCTCTGCCCTTTACCGAAGAGCAGTGGCACAAGTTCTTCCTGTTCCTGATCGTGGCGGCGGGTTTGGGCATCGCCTGGACCGTGGCGAGCTATGCAGGCGTGCCGGAGCTGGCCAAGTCGGAATTGGCGAAGTCCGCCAGCCGCGCCGGGTACGAAGTGCGCAAGGTGCGGGTGACGGGCGTAGACCGTATGAGCGAGCAGGTCGTTTATCAGCGCGTGCTCGGCGAAACCGATCGGCCCATGCCGCTGGTGGAGATTGCCGAGATACGCGACCGGCTGCTCGAATTGCCGTGGGTCAAGGATGCGCGGGTGTCGCGCCAACTTCCCGATACGCTGCGGATCGATATCGTCGAGCGTGAACCTCACGCAGTGCTGGTCAAACCGGACCGCCTGATGCTGGTCGATCCCGAAGGACAGGAGCTCGAGCCTGTTTCGGCAAAGGCTGCTGAAGGCATGCTGCTCATTTCCGGCCCCGGGGCGCAGAAGCAGGTCGCCGATCTGGGCCGCTTGCTTGGCTCGGCACCGGCTCTGAAACCGCAGATCGTGGCTGCCGAATGGGTTGGCAATCGCCGCTGGAACCTCACTTTCAAAACTGGGCAGATGCTGGCCCTTCCAGAAGGCGACCAGGGTCCCGCAGCACTGGTGAAATTTGCCGAGATGGACGGGCGCAACCGGCTAATCGGCGGAAAGGCCGTCGCGATTGACATGCGCGTTGCGGACCGGGCCTATCTGCGTTGCAAGGATGGCCCGTGTCCACGCGGGATGAGCGCGGAATAATGGCCTCGGCAGCACCTCTTCCGCGGGTCAACCGCGTTTTCGGAGCGGTGAACATCGGCTCCTTCCGTGTGTCCGCCATGATCATGGGCCAGTCGGAAGATGGGGAAATGGTCGTGCTCGGATCTTCCCACCGCAAGAGCGAAGGAATCAAGCGCGGTTATGTAACCGATATGCGCGCTGCGACGCTTGCCATCCGCAATGCAGTGGAAAAAGCGGAAGCCAACGCAAATACCTCGGTGTCGAGCGTCTGGATCGGCTGCGCCGGGGCCGGGCTTTCCAGCAAGATCGCGAGCGTTGAAATCGCTATCGGCGGGCGCCGCATCGACGAAGACGACATCGAACATCTGCTGTTTGCAGCGCGAGATCACATCCAGCCCGACGGCCGCATGGTGCTGCACGCCCAACCGGCGCATTACACGCTCGACGGAGCTCATGGGATCGCGAACCCCACGGGCCTTCACGCTGAATCGCTGGGCGTCGATATCCACGTTACCCTGGCAGAGGGTGCACCAGTCAAGAACCTGATCGAGGCAGTGCAAAGCGCACACCTCGATGTCGAAGGCGTGGTGGCAAGCCCGCTCGCCGCCGCCTACGCCTGCCTGAGCGGCGAAGAACGCGATCTGGGCGTGGCGCTGGTCGAAATTGGCGCACAGGTGACCAATGTCTCGGTCCATGCTGGCGGGATGCTGCTTGGCCTTCGCTCCATCCCCATAGGTTCGAACGATATCACCGATGCGCTTGCATCATCGCTCGGCATTCGGCGCAGTCAGGCGGAACGGCTCAAGTGCGTGTCCGGCTCCGCCATCGCGACGCCAAGCGACCACCGCGAAATGATCCCTGTTAACGCCCCCGATGAAGAGATATCGGGTCAGCCAGCGCGCGGATCGGACGAACACAACCGCATACCTCGTGCCGAACTGGTTTCGGTGGTGACGGATCGACTGGGTGCGATGACGTCCGAGATCGGCAAGGGATTGAAGGCGATGGGCTTTTCCGGTGCAAGCGGGGGTCAGGTCGTGCTGACCGGCGGCGGCGCCGAATTGCACGGCGTCGCGGAGTTCATGCAAGGAGCGTTGGGAATGCCGGTGCGCACCGGGAAACCGCCTGCACTGCGCGGCCTTCCGGAAGCCCATGCAACGCCGGGATTTGCGACACTTGCGGGCCTGTGCCTCTACGCTTCCGAAGAACCGGTAGACATCCGCTCCATCGGGCCAAGTTACCAGCCAACCAAGCGTTATACCGGACTGGGTTTGATCAACCGCGTCATGCAAGCGGTCAAAGAATACTTTTGATGCTTGTAACGCAGGGTAACGCGAGCTTTAGGCCTTGTGGATAAGGCTGTTTACCTTCGGCTTAGCGATTCGCTTTGTGCGCGAGTTGTGACATAAACGTTTTCAGACGACTTTTTACTTTGAGGAAAGCTCAATGAGCATCAATATCGGCCCGGCATCCAGCGACGATCTTCGTCCCAAAATCATGGTCATCGGCGTTGGCGGCGCTGGCGGCAACGCTATCGCAAACATGATGGCCGCCGAGATTGAAGGCGTGGAATTCCTCGTCGCAAATACCGATGCGCAGGCGCTCTCGACCTCATCATCGGAAAAGCGCATCCAGCTTGGCCCGGATATCACCGGCGGACTGGGCGCTGGCGCTCGCCCCGAAGTCGGCAAGGCGGCGGCAGAAGAAACGGTCGAAGACATCGATGATGCGCTGGAAGGCTGCAACATGCTCTTCATCGCGGCTGGCATGGGCGGCGGTACCGGCACCGGTGCTGCACCTGTCATCGCAGAAGCTGCCCGCAAGAAGGGCGTGCTGACGGTCGGCGTTGTGACCAAGCCGTTCCTGTTCGAAGGTTCGCGCCGGATGAAGGCTGCTGAAGCCGGCATCGAAGAACTGCAGAAGCACGTCGATACGCTGATCGTGATCCCCAACCAGAACCTGTTCCTGGTGGCGAAGGCCGAAACGACCTTCAAGGAAGCCTTCATGCTGGCCGACGAAGTGCTGCAGCAAGGCGTGCGTTCGATCACCGACCTCATGGTCATGCCCGGCCTCATCAACCTCGATTTTGCCGACGTGCGTTCGGTGATGCAGGAAATGGGCAAGGCAATGATGGGTACCGGCGAAGGCGAAGGCGACAATCGGGCCCTCCAAGCTGCCGAACATGCCATCGCCAACCCGCTGCTCGACGGTGTCAGCATGGCGGGTGCCAAGGGTGTTATCATCTCGATCATCGGCGGCGAAGACATGAAGCTGCTCGAAGTTGACGAAGCGGCCAATCACATTCGCGAACTGGTCGACGAAGACGCCAACATCATCTGGGGTAGTGCATTCAACCCCGACCTCGATGGCAAGATCCGCGTTTCCGTGGTTGCTACGGGCATTGAACAAAGCGGCTCTTCAGCTTCTGCCCCGACGCGCAGTTTCTCGATGTCGGATGCCCGCGCACCCCAGCGTCCGGTCCTCGACCTGCCGAGCGAGAGCGTCGCCGAAGACGAGCCGTTCGAGCTCAGCGAAGGCCTTTCCGCAGATCCGGAAGACGAATATTCGGCTGATGATGCGGTCACGGCCGGAAGCAGTGAATTCAACACAGCCGGACTGTCTCCTGCCAGCGCCGCCGATTTCGGTGACGAAGACGAGGAAGATGACGATGTCGACGGTATCGTCGACCCGCTCGCTGGCCTGCGTAACGATGAAAACGACGATTTCGACGGGTACGGCGACGATGGCGAAGGTGTTCCTTCGCCTGCCGAAGATGGCAATTTCGCCTCCGCAGACGCGGGCGATGGCTGGACCGACGAAGGCGATGACGATGACCGCCCGCCGCTCGATCTTTCCGAGCCGCTTGGAGGTGAAGGCGACGCCGGTCACGACGAATTGCAGCTTGGCACAGACCAGCTTGCCGAGGGCGAAAGCCCGCTGGCAAGCAAGCCTAGCCGCAAGCAGTCGATCCTTGGCGGCGGTGCATCCGGCGGAGGTGACAATGCCGCGCTGGGTAGCACTCTGTTCGAACGCATGGCCAACCTCTCGCGCGGTTCGGGTGCTCCTGAAGGCGGGTCAGATGACGGCGATGACGAGGATGATGACGAAGGCGGCAGCGGTTCGCTGAATATCCCGCGCTTCCTCGGCCGTCAGAACAACCAGTAAGGTACTCGAAAACCCCGCAGCGTTTCAGACGCTGCATGGGAAAGCCATGAACCGATCGATTTTCAGACGCGGTGTCTACAGCTCGGCCATGCTGGCGCTGGCCGTTACAGCTCTGCCGTTAAAGGCCCAGGAGGTTGTCCAGGCGCTCCCGGCTGAAGGGACGGCGCAGCTGAATTCCGCCCTGCAAAGACTGGCGCGCGATTCTGGCGATGTCAGCGCCTTGCTGGATGCGGGTGAGGCGGCCTTGGCCTTGCGAGATATTCCGGCTGCGATTGGCTTTTTTGGCCGGGCAAAGGATATTTCTCCAAGCAACCCGCGCGTAACGCTGGGACTGGCCAACGCCTATACGATGTCGCGCCGCCCGGTAGAGGCTCTGCTCCTTTTTGCGGAAGCAGAAAGGGCAGGAGTGGCTCCGGCCCGGATGGCCGAGCAACGGGGGCTCGCTTTCGATCTAGTCGGCGATGCCGCCAGCGCGCAGGAGCAGTACCGGATCGCACTTGCGCAGGGCGAAAACGCCAGCGTTCGCCGTAATCTGGCGCTCAATCAGGCGATCCTGGGCGACAGTGCCGGGTTCGAGGCAACCCTGCTGCCATTGTTGCAAGAGGGCGATAACGCGGCCTTTCGCACACGGGCTTTCGGACTCGCGGTTCTGGGCGACACCGAGGCTGCGGTGCAAATTGCCAAAGACATGATGCAACCCCGGATGGCATCACGGGTAGAGCCTTACCTTCGCTATATGCCGCGGCTCACCTCGGCGCAGCAAGCCGCCGCCGGAAATCTCGGCGTCTTCCCGCGAACGGCCGCCATCGGGCGCGATGATCCGGCCATTGCCGCGTACGACCGTTCAGCGGTGCGAACAGCGGATGCGTCTTTGGCACCGCAGGGGCCGGTAATGGGGTCCCAGCTCGAACGGGCTCGGGCGCGCCAGCAACCCAGTGAAGAGCCAGCCTCTGCCAAGCCAGCGCGGCGCGCTGAGACTAGTTCGACACCCGCATTTTCGCGTTCGGTGACAAGCCGCCGGGCAGAGGCCGGGCAAACGCCGACACCCGGTCCGGCTGCGACACCAACACCAGTTCCAGCTCCGGCGCCGGCGATGGCGCGCGCAGAGCAGCCCAGGCCGCAAGGCGAACTTGCGCCAGTAAACTCAGCGCCAATGAACTCAGCGCCGGTGCGGGAAGCGCCGGTCGTGGTGGCAAGTGTACCGGTTGCTGCCCCGGCAGCTCAAACCCGGCCAGCCCCACAAGTTTCAAGCGTGGCGGACGCATTCTCAGACTTCAACCTCGCCCAGACCACGGCGTCACCAAGCGCGGGCGCAGTCGATATCACCCGGATCGCAGCGCCGCGCGAAGTGGCCGCACCGCCGCCGCCTGCGCACCCCGCACGCCATTGGGTACAGGTCGCTACCGGGCGCGATATCAAAGCCCTGGGTTTCGACTGGCGCCGTATTTCCCGCCAGTCAGAGGATGCACTGACGGGCAAGGGGCCATTCGTGACCCCGTGGGGCGAGGCGAACCGGTTGCTATCCGGACCATACGAATCGCGCGACGCAGCGCGGGCGATGGTGAACCGCCTGCAAGAGCTGGGAATCGACAGTTTTCCGTTCTCGAGCGATGAAGGCCAGGAAATCCTGCCGCTCGATTAAGAGGTGTTTCAGTCCGTAAGTTTGGGCTTGTGCACAGGGTATACACAAGGCGCTTCGGTTCTCCCCAGCACGCTTCCGGAGCCCGATTGCCAAGCCCGCCTGCGGGGCTGCACAAGGCCTGCATGAGAGCCACGGGATCGCCGCAATGAAAACCGAAGAAAGTCGTTTCGAGGCAGAGGAAGACTCTGCTCCGCTCGACATGCTGATGGCATTGTTCGAGGCGCGCGGCTGGCCTTGCGGCTCGTCGAACGAAGAGATGAGTGGCGAGGTCCAGGGCAGCTGGACAACATATCAATTGCGCTGCGTCTGGCGGGCGGAGGACCAGGTTCTCCAACTGCTATGCCTGCCGGAAATCCGCGTTCCGGACGAAAAGCGCGCCGCTGCTGAGGAACTTTTGTCCCTCATCAACGAGCAAATGTGGCTGGGGCATTTCGACGTATGGTCGAACGGCGGCGTGCTGCTTTATCGAAACGGCACCATGCTGGGCGACGAGGGCTTGCTCAGCCTTTCGCAGGCGCAGGCTCTGGTCGAAATCGCGGTGGAAGAATGCGACCGGTTCTATCCGGCGTTCCAGTTTGTCCTGTGGGGCGACAAGAGCCCGCGGGACGCACTTGAGGCGGCGATGGTGGACCCTGCCGGCGAAGCCTGAACGCGGCTGCCGATCAAGTCACCGCAAATGGTTGATTTCCATTAGGCAAGTTCAATCCGGTTTCACTTGAAAAATGCCGAAATAACCCCGATATTCCCTGCAGAAGCACAGTGCGAATTCGCGCTGCGCATGGGAGTATAGAAACAATGTCCGATTGGAACGACACCGACCGCATCCAGGCGACTTCGTCTGTGCCGCGCGCGGGCGACGCCGTTTCCCGCCAGACGACATTCGACGCGGGTCTCCGTCAGCATATGCTGTCGATCTACAACATGATGGCATCCGGCGTGCTGCTGACGGGTATCGTCGCACTGCTGTTCGTCAATACGCCGCTGTTCAATGCAGCGTATACTGTAACGCAGACGCCTTATGGCGCAGCCGTCAGCCCGACCATGCTGGGCTGGATCATCTCGCTGGCGCCGCTGGCGTTTATCCTCGTCCTCAGCTTTGGCGGTATCCAGCGCTTCAGCAAGACCACGCTCCAGATCATGTTCTGGTCGTTTGCGGTGCTGTTCGGCATGTCGATGTCGACGATTTTCGCCACCTACACCGGTGAATCGATCGCCACTGCGTTCTTCGCTTCGGCTGCCGCTTTCGCCGGTCTGAGCCTGTTCGGCTACACCACGAAGAAGAACCTGTCGGGCTGGGGCAGCTTCCTGCTCATGGGCCTCGTCGGCATTATGGTCGCGATGCTGCTGAACTTCTTCTTCTTCCAGTCCGGCGCGATGGGTCTGGTGATCAATATCCTCGGCGTGCTGATTTTCGCGGGCTTTACCGCCTACGATACACAGCGCCTGAAGAACGAATATTCGTTCGTTCGCGGAACGGAATACGCCGCCAAGGCCGTCGTGATGGGCGCATTCAGCCTTTATCTCGACTTCATCAACCTCTTCATGTTCCTGCTACAGTTCCTCGGCAACCGCGAGTAGCGCGCAACCGATCGCAGGAATGAGTCGTTTGAACGTGCCCGGGGTGTATCTTGCACCTCGGGCATTTTCTTTGTCCGCACGCGGCGCTAGAGAATTTTACAAGGCTTCATCGCCGGTCAATCACTGTCCGCGTAGAATGAATTCGCATTTCCTGAAGGAGGGTCGCGCTCCGTGAGCAGCAATTCGAACACTACCATCCGTCTCGCCGCGATTGTCGGCGGTCTTCTTGCTGTTGCTGCCTGCACAACTCCGCCTCCTCCGCCTCCTCCGCCACCCCCGCCGCCGCCGCCCGCGCCCGTGATCATTCCGCCGCGTCCGGCCCCGCCGATGGGTGCAGCGATGGGCATGACGATCCCGACGGTTGCCACAGATGGTGTGCGCCAGACGGTGAACGCCAATCTGACACCTGCACAGACGACCTGGAATTTGCGTTCGGCCCTCAACGTGGCTGCGCTTAATTGTCCCGAGCCGCAACGCACCATGATCGTCGACAATTACGGTGCCTTCCTGAAGCGCAACGTGCGTCAGCTATCGGCGACCAATCGTGCATTGCAGAGCGAATTCCGCCAGCAGTACGGCCCAGCCTACCGCGACGTGCAGGATTCCTACATGACGCAGGTCTACAACTATTTCGCGCTGCCCCCTGCGCTGGGCAATTTCTGTGACGTATCCTACGCGGTAAGCCAGGAAGCTCTGACAGCCGAGCCTGGCGATCTCGAAGTGTTTGCGGCGCGCTCGTTGCCGAGGATCGAGGCGGTCTTCGATGACTTCTATCGGGCCTACGAACAGTACCGTGTCAACCTTGCCGCTTGGGATTCGCAGTATGGACCGCCAACGGTCATGACTACGGTCCAGGGATATACCAACCCACTCGATCCTTCGGTCAGAGTTGCGCCGGGCGAAACCGTGGTCAATTCCATGCCCGCCACGCAGCCCGTCACAGTCGCCGGAGAAACCCAGGCGCCGGTGGATATCCCGCCAGCATCGGGCCAGCAGCCCGTGATTGTCGCCACGCAGGACGAGACGACCGGGGAAGAGATCATCAGCCTTCCAACCCAGGGTCCGATCTTCCAGTCGGGTGAGATCGTACAGGGCGAAACCGTTGCAACCACGGACGATACTCCGGTCCCTTGATAGGGTGGTTCAGACCGGTTTGTAATCGGGGAAGTTGCGCGCGCAGGCAGACAGCATTGCGCGCGTCCCTTCGATGTCAGCGGCTTCGACGTCTGTAGGCAGCGCTTGCAACTTCGCGGCGGGAGGAAACGTCCCGTAGCCAGCGAACAGTGCGTGCCAGCTCATCGAGGGATAGGCCGGGTTCGCGCCGTAGATCCTAGCATTGGCTTCGGTCACAGGCACTTGCGTGAACCACGCGGTCATCATTGCCTTGAGATTGTCGGACAGCGCCTGGTTCGAGGCATTTTCACGCCAGTACGGTGTGCCGTGTCGCTGGTTCATCCGGTAATGCGCAACGATATAGTCGCGGATCCCATCATAGCGTGCGGCGATACGGCGGTTGAACTCAGCCCTGTGCTGATCCGTGAAGCCGCCGCTTTCATAAGCGCTGGCAAAGTCGAGCGCTGTCGCGATCACAATGTGCAGCGCTGTCGCCTCGAGCGGCTCAATGAAGCCTTGCGCCAGTCCCGCCGCGAGGCAGTTGCGCGTCCAGCTTTTTTCCAGCCGCCCGACTTTCATTTTCAAGACCCGCGCGTCAGCCTCTTCTGCGCCCGGGCCCAGCGCTGACCTCAGCTCGGTCTCGGCTTCTTCGTCAGAGATATGCTTTGAAGAATAGACGTAACCATTGCCGACCCGCGTGGTCAGCGGGATGGCCCAGCGCCAACCGGCGTTCATCGCGATACTTTCGGTTTGCGGTTTCACCGGACCGGAGTGGGGCGTCGGGATGACTACGGCGCGGTCATTGAAGAGATTGTCGTCAAACGGGATGAAGCTCTCACCCAGCTTCTGCTGTGCGAGCAAGGCTGCAAAGCCTGAGCAATCGACGAACAGATCGCCCTCAATCCGCTCCCCATTTTCGCAAATGAGCGCTGCGATATCGCCGCTGTCGCCAACTTCCGCGTGTTCGACTTTCAGCTGGTGATGGACGATGCCGCGCGGCACGGCCCAATCGCGCAGGAATGCCCCGAGTTTGTGTGCGTCGAAGTGGTAGCCATAGCTTTGCGGGAATGGGAAGTTTGCGCTCGGCTCGGGGCTTTTGCAATCCTCGGCCAATCGTGCAGCGAGAAACCAGTCATCGGGATGCGCTGGTACATCGAAGCCGCGGCGGCGCAGCGCGCAATTGTGGGTGAAGCCGGGTTCGCTATGAAGGTCGACCGGCCCCGGAAAGGGGTGGAAATAGCTCTCGCAGCCTTCGCGCTCGCTCCATCTGGAAAAGCGGATGCCGAGCTTGTAGGTCGCATCGCAGGCCGCCATCCAATCGCTTTCGGCGATGCCCAGGTGATCGAAGAACGCCTTGAGCTGAGGTGTCGAGCCTTCGCCGACACCGATGATGCCGATGGCCGGGCTTTCCACCACAGTAACGCGCCCGCCCCGCTTGGCCCACTGTTGGTGGAGCAGGCAAGCGGTGATCCAGCCGGCACTGCCGCCGCCCAGAACGACGACGTGGGGAGGGTGGTTGTCTTTCACCCTTCGGGCACGAACTCGATCGCAAATCCGCCCGCAGGGGCAAGGCGCAGGTCGAGCGTTTGGACGGATGTTACGGTCATTGTGTCCACCTCCATCGCATGACGATCCGCTCCAAGTCCATCCGCCGTCGCACCGTCGCGCCAGATTGTCGCCCGGTAGTTTTTGCCGGGATCGAGGAAGGTCAGTGGCACGCTGGCCTGGCGTTCCTCGGCATCGGTTACTGCTCCGACGTACCAGTTCAAAGTGCCGCGATCGCGCCGCGCGATGACCGCATATTCTCCGACCTTGCCGTCAACCAGCAAGCTCTCGGCCCAATCGGCCGGAACGCGTTTCACGAAGTCGAGCGCGCGCGGATATTTCGCGAGGTTTTCTGGCAAGTCCGCCACCATCTGGATGGGCGAATAGATCGCGACATAGAAGGCCAATTGGCGGGCCAGCGTGCTGGGCAAATCGGGAGCAGTCGCCCCGCGACCTTCAAGCGAGAACACTCCGGGAGTGTAGTCCATCGGGCCCGACAGCAATCGGGTGAAGATGAGTTCCGGAACGTGTCCAGGATCGTTCTTCGGTACTGACCATGCATCGTATTCCGCGCCCCGTGCTCCCTCGCGGCTCACCCAGTTGGGATAAGTACGGCGCAGGCCGGTATCCTTGACCGGTTCGTGCGGGTTCACGGCGATTTTATGCGCGGCAGCTTCTCGCACGACCTTCAGATGATGGCGGACCATCTCCTGGCCGTCATGCCATACGAAAGTTTCGCCCTGGCCGCCTTCGCCTGCGGGAGCGATGATGCCTCCTGCATCTGCGACATAGCCGCTTTTTACAGCATCGATCCCGAGGCTTTCATAGAAGGCCATCGCATCTTCGAGCTGTTCTTCGTAGACCTTGATGTTGCCGCCGGTTTCGTGGTGACCGATGATCTTCACGCCATTGTCTGCAGCATAGCGCGCAACTTCGGCGATATCGAAATCAGGGTAGGCGGTGGTGAAGTCGAAATCGCGCCCGTTCCCGAACCACATTCCGTCCCAGCCCAGGTTCCACCCTTCGATCAGGACGCCTCGAAAGCCATGCTGCGCCGCGAAGTCGATGTGGCGCTTGGCATTTTCAGTGGTCGCACCGTGCTTTTCGCCGCTGGCCCAGCTGCTGTCTTCAAGATGCATCTCCCACCAGATGCCGATGTATTTGTGCGGGGTGAACCAACTTACGTCGCCCAGCTTGTTCGGCTCGTTGAGGTTCAGGATGATATTGCTTTCGAAGAGTCCCTTCGGACCGCCCGCAATCTGGATGGTGCGCCATGGGGTGGTGAATGCGCCGTCGCGGATGACCTTGGGCCCTCGCGGAGAAGGAGCCAGTTGCGCGCGGAAACGTGTGCCGTCCATGCGCCTCATCCACATGCCCGAATAATCGACTAGCGCCGCTTCATGGAATGACAGGTGCAGCCCGTTGTCCAGTACCATCGTCACTGGCGTATGGACCGTCGAAAGGGCGCTGACCGGTGTTTCGGCATAGAGGTATTCGTACCGGTTCCAGTCACCTGCAGGGATGGACCAGGCAGTGCCGTCCGCCGCGATGTTGAACTCGGTCAGCTCTTCGGAAATGCGGTAGGTAGGCTGGAGCCCGGTCTCCGGAAATTCCATGCGGAAGCCGAGCCCGTCGTCGAAGACACGCATTCTGACGAGGATTTCACGCGCGTCGTCATCCTTCTGGCGGAAGGTGATGGCCAGTTCGTTGTGAATGTCCTGCACCCACTGACGCTCGCCCCAAGGCTGTTCCCAGGTGCTTGCATGGCTTTCCTCGCGGAACGCGACCACTTCGAAATTGCGGCGCATGGGATCAGCATCGGTGAACGTGAAGCCGAGATTGGATTTGGCAATCACCGGCACACCGTCTCGGGCCACTTCGTAATAGGGAATGCCTTCTCCATCAGCATCGAGAGTGACGCTGATGCGGCCATCTGGCGAGGTGACAGTTTCCGCCTGCGCGGCGGTAATCGGAAGCAGGCTCGCAGTGAGCATCAGGACGATATGGCGGATCAAGCTTCAAGCTCCAGAATGATGGCTGAGTAGGGGGGCAGGGATGTCGTGCTGGCACCGTTGATCGCGAGCCGTACTTCGCCTTCGCAGTCGGAACAGTCGATCTGGTCGCTGCCCAGATTAAACCGGCAACGCAGCAGTTGCCCATCTGCCTCCCGCGTTAATTCCAGCAAATCGCCGTCATGCGTGCAGTCCGCGATACGGCCGTGGTGCAGGGCAGGGTTCGTCTTGCGCAGCGCAATCGCAGTCTTGGTGGAGGCGAGCAGGGATGACGCCGATGCTCGCTGCAACTCGACCGCCAGATCGCGGTTGTGATCTCCGATGGGCAGCCAAGGGGTCTCGCTGCCAAAACCGGCGCAGTCGCTTTCGTCCCAAGGCATCGGTGTACGCGCACCATCGCGGCTAAGGGTGAGCGGCCAGTTCGCAATCGCTTCGGGATCGTGGAGCTGGTCGAACGGGATATCGACCTGCATAAGGCCGAGCTCCTCTCCATAATAAAGGATGGCGTTGCCCCGCAGGCTCATCAGCAGGAGCGTCTTGAGCCGGGCAAAAGCCTCGCGGTCTTCCGGCTTGCACCAGCGACTCAGCGCGCGCGGCGCGTCGTGGTTTTCAAACGCCCAGCTCGGCCAGCCCAGTCCCTGCTCGTCCGGCCATTCGGCCAAGGCCGAGCAGACAAGGGTGGGCGTCAAGGCGTCAGCATAAAGGAAGTTGAACCCGTAAGCCGAATTGAGATGGGTTTCGCCTTGGGTAAAGGCCCTCATTTCGCGCACGGCATCATCGCCGCCGACTTCGGCAACGGTGAAGATACCGTCGTATTCGTCGGTCAGATTGCGAATTCGTTCGATGAACGCCGGGATATCCGGATGGCTCTGGTTGTAGGTCTTGAGCTGGAAATCGAACGGGCGCGTGCGCGGCTTATTCGTGGCAGGGGCGGGCGGATTGTCGCGCAGCTGTGGGTCATGCATCGCAAAATTGAGCGCATCGATCCGGAATCCGTCGACACCGCGTTCCAGCCAGAAACGCATCACTTCGAGCACCGCCTGCTGTGCATCGGCATTGTGCAGGTTTAGCTGCGGCTGGCTGCTGAGGAAATTGTGCAGGTAATACTGCCCCCGCCTGGCATCCCACGTCCACGCAGGACCACCGAAAACGGATTGCCAGTTCGAAGGCGGAGAGCCGTCGGGCTTGGCATCGGCCCAGACATACCAGTCAGCCTTGTCGTTGTGGCGGCTGGAACGGCTTTCGGTAAACCATTTATGCTCGTCGGAGGTGTGCGAATAGACTTGGTCGATCAGGACCTTGAGCCCAAGCTCGTGCGACCGGGCGACGACTTTATCGAAATCCGCCAGCGTACCGAAAATCGGATCGACATCGCAGTAATCAGCTACGTCGTAGCCGAAATCCTTCATGGGGGATTTGAAGAAGGGAGATATCCAGATCGCATCCGCACCCAGGTCGGCAATGTGCGGCAGGCGCTGGGTGATGCCCGGGAGATCGCCGATACCGTCCCCGTTGGAATCCATGAAGCTGCGCGGATAGATCTGATAGATTACCGCACCCTTCCACCAAGGCAGCACCCCGCTCATTCGGCAGTCTCCGAAACGCGGCAAATCGCCCAGCCAAAGGCGGGAAGCGAGAACGCGGCACTGCCGGGAGCGGAAACTGCTGCTGGGCAGGAGCCGGCAAGCGCTTCAAAGCTGCGAGCGTCATAGCCAAGCGTTACATTGGCCGTTTGCGCCGCATCGCTTGTGTTGAAAACCGCGAGATATTCGCCGCCATTCTCCGG
Source organism: Qipengyuania psychrotolerans (assembly GCF_019711355.1). Classification (NCBI taxonomy): domain Bacteria; kingdom Pseudomonadati; phylum Pseudomonadota; class Alphaproteobacteria; order Sphingomonadales; family Erythrobacteraceae; genus Qipengyuania; species Qipengyuania psychrotolerans. The sequence continues at coordinate 1,816,167 of NZ_CP081297.1, read as the reverse complement.
ATCGAAACGGCTCACTGCAAACACGCCCGGTTCCTGGCCATAATGCCGCACTATCTGGCGTCCACGAAGCAGTGCAGGGTGCGCACGGCGGACTGCCGAAAGTTCGGCGATTAGTCGGAACAGCGGATGGCTTTCGTCAAAATTGCTGTCCGCTGTGGTGGCATCGGTACCGATCAGCTGGTTGTCATTATAGCTGTCGGTGAGGCTGGGAAACATGTCCTCGCGAGCGGCCTGATCGTTTCCATCGCCCACGAACCCTTGCTCGGAACCGTAATAGACGACGGGCGATCCGCGCAGCGCCAGGAGCATAGCGTGCGCCAGCTTCGTGCGGGCGAGCATTTCGGCGCTGGAGATTTCCTCATTGTCCCACCGCAGGATGGTCGTGAAGCGCCCCATGTCGTGATTGCCAAGGAAGGTCGGCATTGTAAGCGCCGCTTCTTCGCCGCCTTCGTAAAGGACATCGCCATCGAACAATTCGTTGAGAATGTAAGTGCCCTTTTTCTGGCTCACTGTTTCGCGGATGGCCTGCTGGAATGCAAAGTCGAGCACGGCAGGAAAACCGTCGCGCCGCGTGTACTGTGCGATGTAGCCATTGTCGTGATTGTCGCGGTAAACTTCGCCGAAGATATGAAAGTTCGGAATGCCGTTTTCGCGCGCAGTCTCCAGCATCGCGGGCACGAACGCCTGCCAGAATTCCGGGTTTACATGACGGGCAGTGTCGACGCGGAAGCCGTCGACGCCGGTGTCGCGTATCCAGGCCGAATAGATCTCGATCATGCCCTCGACCACGCGGGGGTGTTCGGTAAACAGATCGTCCAGCCCCACGAAATCACCCTGCCGGCTGCTTTCTCCGCTGAAGGTCGTGTCGCCGCGGTTGTGGTAATAGATCGGATCGTTGAGCCAGGCGGGGACCTTCACATCGGCTTCAGCCTTGGGAACAGTCGGCGTGTAAGCATATGCGGGATCGGTCAGCTTTGCGAAATTTTCGGCCGTTCGCACTTCATCGCCCAGGAAGCCGTCATTGATTGGTTCGCCGTTGACGCCGCCTTTGCGGGAATAGGGAAAGTCGCCCTTGCTGCGGTAGGTATAGCCGCTTTCATCGCCTTCCAGATACAGGATCACGTCGGCAGTGTGGTTGGTGATGATGTCCATATAGACTTTCATCCCGCGCGCATGGGCGGCATCGACGAAAGCCTTGAATTCATCGCGCGAGCCAAAATGCGAGTCCGGCCGCGTGAAATCCGTCACCCAATATCCGTGATAGCCAGCGCTTTCATTGCCAGGTGTGCCCTGGACGGGTTTGTTCTGGAAAATCGGGGCGAACCAGATTGCGGTGACGCCCAGGTTCTCGAGATAGTCCAACCGCTCCGTCAGACCCTTCAGATCGCCCCCGTGGAAAAACCCCTTGTGCGCAGGATCGAACCCGGTTTCCATCGGACCGCCGCTGAAGTTACCCAGATCATTGCTCGGATCGCCGTTCTCGAACCGGTCGGGCAGGACGAAATAGACGATCTCCTCGCTGGGCAGGCGTTCACGGAAGCTGGTTCCCTCGGTTGGCGCAGTGCTGACCGGCGCAGGCTGTGCATTGGCGCACGCAGCTATTGCTAGGGCGATGAGGGGGAGAGACTGGCGGATCATGCGACTGCGTCCTGATGGGGAGGGAGATTTGCGAATTTGTTGAGGAATTCGCTGTGGGATTGCATTTGCCGCGCCTCTTCCGCGCAGGCAGCCTCGATACTACCGAGCAGGCTGCGCAGATCATCTTCGCTCAGCGCATCGGCGAGGGGGTTGTAGGAGCGCGCCTCCAAACCCTGACCGGCAAGCACCTGGAACCACCCGACTTCGGTGAAAAGCTCCTCGTGCTCGCGGTGAATAAATCCGGCAGCCCGCCAGTTTTCCAGCTTGGCCACCAGAGTGTCCGGCTTTTTCATGTGCCGAACAGCGTCCCACAAGGGCTCTCCCTCACGTTCGTTGACCGAATAATGAAGAACGAGAAAATCACGGATGCGCAACCACTCGAAATCCGCCTGACCGTTGAACCAATCGCGAATGGCGGGGTCGGCCTCGGCGCCCGGCAGGACCGAAAGGAACCGACTGACCGCGCTTTGGACCAAGTGAATACTGGTGGATTCCAGCGGTTCCATGAACCCGGCCGCAAGGCCCAGTGCGAGGCAATTGGCGTTCCAGTGTTTGCGCCGCTTGCCGGTGGTGAAACTTATCGGACGTGGATCGCCTTGCGGAGCGCCGTCGAGATTAGCCAAGAGTGTTTCGGCAGCATCTTCGTCCGACAAGTGCGCGGATGAATAGACAAGACCATTGCCGATGCGGTGCTGGAGCGGGATGCGCCATTGCCAACCTGCGCTTCGCGCGATCGAGCGGGTGTAGGGCGTAAAATCGCCGCCATTGTCGGAAGGGACAGCCATCGCCCGGTCGCAAGGCAGGTAATCCGTCCAGTCATCGAACCCGGTTTTCAGCGTGCGTTCGATCAGGAGTGCGCGGAAACCGGTGCAATCGATAAAGAAATCGCCTTCGATCCGGCGTTCTTCGCCCAGTGTGAGGGCGGTGATCGACCCGGTAGCGCTGTCCTGTTCGACATTCCCGATAGTGCCCTCGATGCGAACAACGCCGCGGCCTTCGGCATACCGCCGCAAGAACGCGGCGTAGAGCCCGGCATCGAAGTGGTAGGCATATGGCATTTCCGGTGAGCGCGGGGTCCGTGATCCGCGCCGCATCTTGAGCGAGCGCGCAGCCGTTTCATTGAGCGAATAGTGCGCCAGCGGTTTCGCGATGCCAAGCTGCTTGGCGCGCAGCCAGTAGTGATGGAACGGCAGCAGGCCATGGCCGCGCCCCACGGGGCCGAAGGCATGCATGTATGCCTCGCCCTCGCGCCGCCAGCCGTTGAACTCGATACCCAGCTTGAAGGTGCCCTTGGTCTCGCGAAGAAACTGGGCTTCGTCGAGGCCGAGTGCGTGATTGATATAGCGGATCTGCGGAATCGTCGCTTCGCCGACACCGACTGTGCCGATGTCTGCGCTCTCGACCAACGTGACCGAATGCGTGGAAGGCAGGAAGCGCGCAAGCAGCGCAGCGGCCATCCAGCCGGCTGTACCGCCCCCGGCGATCACTATGCGAAAGGAACTCTCTTCGGTCACAAGCTCACCCTATTGGAGCCTGCCGGGAAAGCCATCTTGGGAACAGCATTTCCCGGCAGACGAGTGGCCGGACGGCGAGCCTGCTTTCGCAAACCCCGCCCGGCCGGAGGAGCCCTAGAACTTGTAGGTGAACCCGGCGAGGAACCGGCGTCCGTATTCCTGGTAATCGATCACCGCTCGCGGTTCAGGTACGTCGAATTGCGATACAAAGGGCTGGTTCGTCAGGTTCTGGCCCTGCACGTAGATCGAGAGGCCTTCGAGCGCGCTACCGGGCTGGAATTCATAGCCGATCTGCGCGTCGACGATAGTTTCTGCACGGGCCAGACGGCGAACGATATTTCCGCCGAAGCCGGTGAAGTCAGCGAGGAATTCCGAACGGTAGCGAACGCTGCCGCGGGCGCTGAAGCCGTTGAGATCATAGTACAGCGTGCCGTTGGCGACCCACTTCGAGTAACCGGGAATCTGGTCGATTTCGCCTTGTGCGTTCTCGATCTCGGTCTTGGTGTAGCCAAGGCCGCCGGTCACGCCGAAGCCGGTGAGCGCCGGTGTCAAAACGTCGAATGGAACCGTTGCCGAAAGCTCAGCGCCGTAGAAATTGCCGCCGCCCGTGTTCACTTCGGAGAACAGCAGACCAATCGGGCTTGCCGGCGCATTGCCTGCGGGAAGCGGGAAGGTGCTGTAGTCGAAGACTTGCACGTCGCCATCGATGTAGCTGACCAGATCCTTGTAGAAGAGCTGGGCTGCGATCACGCCAGCGCCGCCAGCGAAGTATTTCTCGATGTTGAAATCGACGGCATTGGCCCGGTACGGACGCAGAACCGGGTTGCCGCCGCCGCCGGAGATGTACGGATATTCGCCGGTCGGGCTCTGGCCGTTGTTGGTTTCGACAATGCCGTAACCGATGGCGACACGAAGGTCATCGAGCTGCGGACGCTGGATCTGGCGGCTGGCAGCAAGGCGGAATACCCACCCGCTATCGAAGCGCAGCGACAGGTTGGCGCTGGGAAGGATGTCCCAGTAATTGTCGCCGAGCGAGAGATTGACCCTTTCGTCGCCCGGAAGACCGTCAACGTTCGTAAATGCGACACCGGTCGAGTTTTGTTCGGTGTTCACGGCTTGCACGCCGAAGTTACCGGTCAATTCCCCTGAACCGAGGTCCTGCTGCACGTCGAACTGAAGGTATGCAGTCATCAGCTTTTCGGTGATTCCGTAAGCCTTGGCCGGGATATCGTTGCTGTCGTTCGCGTCGAGCACCAGCGTGCCATCTGCAATCAGGTTGCGAACATCGTAGCTGACGATCGGGCCGAGGCCGAGATAGCCGAGGTCTGTCGGACGGAGCAGCTCGCTGCTCGGGATGGCGATTTCGGTCGCGCCATTGGCGGGCGAAACAAAGAATTCGTCCGGCGTCAGGCTCTTGGAACGGTCGGTATAGGACAGGCCGAAGCTGACTTTCGAAATGAAGCTCTCGATGTCCTTCGCAACGCCGAGGCGGTACTGGTAGAGTTCGTCCTTGATAATGCGATTGTTGTAGTAACCGGCCTGGATGCGGCTGCCGCCCCAGCCAAGCGGATCGGTCAGGACGATCAGGTTGGGGTCGCTGTAATCCAGCGTGGGATCGAAGCTCGTGCCGTTTTCGTCCGAGAAGAACTGGATGGTATCGGTCGCTCCGACGCCAGCGTTGTAGCCGGTGCCGGAATAGCTTTCGATGCTCAGCTCGTTGCGATCGGTGCGCGAGAAACCGATGTCGAAGAACGCGCTCCAGCCATCGTCACCTTCATAATTGAGGTTCAGGCCACCGGAATAGAGGTCTGCTTCGCGCTGGAACACGTCGTTGCGGACTACGCCTTCGACGTTTTCGAAGGTGCCCTGTTCGGCAAAGCCGCCGAATGGGCCGTCGACAACGGTTGCGGTCGAGGGGTCGAAGGTCGTGCCGAAAGCGCCAAAGCCGAGCGGAAGCTCGATGCCGCGCTTGGACTGGTCATCGTCAAAATTCGAATAGAACCCGTCGAGTGTGACCATCAGCGTGGGCGATGCTTCCCACTGCAGCGTGCCGTTAAAGCCGAGACGAGTAAGCTGTGTCGAAGTGACGAAGCTCTTGTTGCCGCCGATGACGAAGGGGCTGCCCGGTTCGCCGCTGCCCGCATAACCCCAGGCATTGAATTCCTGCAGCTGATACGGCTCGTCGGTATAGGCAGCCGAAAGCGCGATGCCGAGCGTGTCGTCAGCGAACTGGTCTACGTAAGTTGCGTTGGCGCGGTAACCGAATTCCTTCGAACCTGCGTTCAGCGCACCGATGTCCGCGTACGAACCCTTGGCACCGATGGCGAAGATCGTTTCACCCGTCTCGAGCGGGCGGATGGTGCGGATGTCGATCGTACCGACAAGGCCCTGGCCCACGAGGCTGGCAGAGGGGCTCTTGTAGACGAGCACCTGATTGACGACTTCCGAGGGATACTGGTCGAATTCGACTGCGCGGTTGTCACCGGTCGAGGTCTGCTCGCGCCCATTGAGAAGCGTCTGCGAAAAGTCCGGGCCAAGGCCGCGAATGGCGATGACGTTGGCGCGGCCATTGAGGCGCTGCGATGTTACGCCGGGGAGGCGGGCGATCGATTCGCCGATGGAATCGTCGGGCAGCTTGCCGATGTCTTCCGCCGTGACCGATTCAAGGATGAGGTCGCTGTTGCGCTTCTGCGCGACCGACGATGCAAGCGATTCGCGGAAGCCGCTGACGATGATGACCGCAGATTCGTCCGTGTCCGCATCGTCGACCGGCTGGCCTTCTTCTTCCTGGACCGTGGTCGCCGGCTGCGTGCTTTGCGCAGCGGCAATGGACGGAGTAAAACCGCCGACGAGTGCGAGGGCCAGAACCGGAACGCTGGTGCTCCCGGCAAGATGCTTGCGAAATGCCATTACTTTGCTCTCCCAGATGGCCGCCCCCTGTTTGCCGAGGTCCGGCTCAAATACCCCACAGGCAGCTTCTCTTCGGCCTGTATGACAGTTTTGATACGTGCTGGTTGGGGGGCGGCGGAAGACAGCATACGTATACGCAACCGTCCGCCAAATCTGCGCGGTGCCCAAATGTCACATGATTCTAGCGGGCTGGCTGCCTCGGGCATGGCACTTTTATCGGGATAGGCTTATGGTCGCGGGCCATGGCTGCTGGTGCGGCCTGGAGGAGAGAGATGGGACGCAAGCCGACTGGTCGTCCGACCAGTTTCGACATTGCCTATGCTGCCGGAGTTTCGCAGCCAACCGTCAGCCGTGCGCTGCGCGGAGATCGCTCCGTGAGCGAGCAGACCCGTCAGAAGATCCAGCAAATCGCGCGCGACCTCAATTACACGGTCGACAAGAACGCATCCTCGTTGCGCTCGCAAAGATCGAACACGATTGCGCTGCTGTTTTTCGAAGATCCCACTCCCGATGAAAGCATGATCAATCCATTCTTTCTCGCCATGCTGGGGTCGATCACCCGGGCCTGCGCGGACCGGGGCCTGGACTTGCTGATTTCGTTTCAGCGGATGGAAGATGACTGGCACGTCAAGTATCAGGACAGCCACCGGGCAGACGGCCTGATCCTGCTCGGCTATGGAGATTACACGACATACACGCCCAAGCTGGAAAAGCTGGTCGCACAGGGCACTCACTACGCGCGATGGGGTTCGGTCAGCCTGGATTCCAGCGGAGCGACCGTGGGAACCGACAATGTCGACGCTGGGCGGCTGGTCGGCAGGCACCTGCTCGAAATTGGTAAGCGGCAGATCGCATTCCTAGGCGAAGCTGACGAGACTTGCCCGGAGTTTCTCGGACGTTTCACTGGCCTGAGAGAAGTGACCGAAGATGCCGGATTGCCTCCCCCACCGCGCTTCGACGCGATAACGACCGAAGAGGCAGGGTATTGTGCGGCCCGAAAATTGCTGGAGAGCGGCGCGGATTGCGACGCCATTTTCGCTGCCAGCGATCTGATCGCGATCGGTGCGATGCGCGCTCTTGCAGATGCCGGGAAGAAGGTGCCTGACGACATTGCCGTCGTGGGGTTCGACGACATCCCCGCCGCAAGCCTGACCACGCCGCCGCTCACCACGGTAACGCAGGATGTGAGGGGCGCGGGCGAAAGCCTGGTAGATGCGCTTCTGTCACAGATTGCGGACCGCGAAGTCACTCCGCACAAGCTGCCCGGAAAACTCGTGATCAGAGGCAGTACAGCCAAAGCCTGAGCTGTTACGTATTCGTATACGTGTTTGCGCATGATGGTACTTCGTGCGAGCCATCCTTTCGTGACCGGGCAAAACAGCCCGGCCGGGGAGAGGATTGATCGTATGGCGACTTCGGCCGCAAATACCCAGGCGCGCAAACCGCAGATGGGCTGGGGGCAGCTTGCCAACATCAGCTTTGGCTTTTTTGGCATCCAGATCGGGTTCGTGCTGCAAAACTCGAACATGAGCCGGATTTTCCAGACCGTGGGCGCATCGCTCGACGATCTTCCTGCGCTCTGGGTTGCAGCGCCGCTTACCGGCCTGATTGTCCAGCCAATTATCGGCCATCTTTCGGACAAGACCTGGAATCGTTTTGGCCGCCGCCGGCCCTACTTCATGACCGGTGCAATCCTTGCCGCAATCTCACTGCTATTGATGCCGCTGGCCCCGGCTTTTGGTGCGCCGCTGTTGTTCGCTGCTGCGCTGCTGTGGGTATTGGATGCAAGCCTGAACATCTCGATGGAGCCGTTCCGTGCATTCGTCGGCGACATGCTCGACAAGTCGCAGCACGCGACCGGATATGCAGTTCAGACTGCCTTTATCGGAGCGGGGGCCGTGGTTGCGGCAATCTTCCCGTGGCTGCTGGAACAGTTCGGGGTAAGCAATATCGCCCCGGCTGGCGAGATACCCGACACTGTCAAATGGAGCTTTTGGGCAGGAGGCGCTGCGCTGTTTTTGGCGATCGGCTGGACGGTCGTCTCGACCAAGGAATACAGCCCGGAAGAAATGGCCGCCTTCGAGGCCGAGCGGGAAGTCGAAACGGGTCAGAGCGTGCGTGCGCTGGCCGCGAAAACCTACGGTTCTGCCGTGCTGTGGATTGCTGCCGGACTGGCCGTGATAGCGAGTGTCAGCCCGCTCGGGCTGGAGAAAGAAATCTACCTGCTCGGGGGCCTTCTTGCCGTCTACGGAGTTCTCAGCGCTATCGGCATTTCGATGGCGAAGCAGGGCAAGCATGCCAATATGCTGTCGAGCATTGTCGGCGATTTTTCCGGCATGCCGGACACGATGAAGAAGCTCGCACTGGTCCAGTTCTTCAGCTGGTCATCGCTCTTTATAATGTGGATATATTCCGGCCCGATCGTGTCACAGTATTTCTATGGCAGCCCCGATCCGACCACCGCCGCATATAACGAGGGCGCGAACTGGTGGAACCTGATCTACACGGTGCAAAATGCGGTTGCCGCAGTCGCCGCGCTGACGGTGTTGCCGGTGCTATCGAGACGCATCGGCAAGGCGCGCACGCACATGACCTGTCTCTTGCTGGGTGCGCTCGGCTTCCTTGGCTATTTCGTGCTGCGCGATCCCAATTTGCTGCTTGTCTGCGAGATACTCAAAGGCATTGCTTGGGCCTCTATCCTCGCGATGCCCTATGCGATCTTGGCCAGCAGTCTGCCGCAGGCCAAGCTCGGTATCTACATGGGGCTGTTCAATATTTTCATCGTGGTGCCGCAATTGCTCGTGGCGACCGTGATGGGCAGCGTGATGAACGCCTTCTTCCCGGACGATCCGATCTGGACGATGCTGTTCGCGGCGGCGAGCTGGACGATTGCTGCCTTCGCCATGCTGCGAGTGACCGTGCCAGGGGAGGAAGCCCGTGCGTAAGCTATTCGTTGGAGCCGCCGCAGCGGCTCTGCTAGCGGGCAGTGCCCTCGCGATGAGCGGCACGGCCGACGAGCCTGCTGCAACTGAGTGGGAACTGCACAGCAAAGTTTCGATCGAGCATCCTGAATGGTCGCGCGATGCGGTCCTCTACCAGATCAATACGCGCCATTTCACCGAAGAGGGCACCTTTCGTGCTGCGCAGGAAGAACTGCCGCGGCTGAAGGAACTTGGCGTGGACATTCTCTGGCTTATGCCGATCCATCCGATCGGTCAGGAGAACCGAAAAGGCACGCTGGGCAGCCCTTATTCGGTACAGGATTATTACGGCGTAAATCCGGAATTCGGGACCGAAGAAGAATTCCGGGATTTCGTGGAAGCTGCGCATGGACAAGGCTTCAAGGTAATCCTCGATCTGGTGGCCAATCACACGGCCTGGGACAATGCGCTGCGAACAGAGCATCCGGACTGGTACGAAAAGACCTGGGACGGCGATTTTCGGCCGACACCGTGGTGGGATTGGTCCGACATCATCGACCTCGACTGGTCAAAGCCCGGCGTGCGCCAGCATGTGGGCGAGGCAATGGAGTATTGGGTCCGCGAGTTTGGCGTCGATGGATACCGCGCCGATGTGGCGGGGTATGTCCCACTCGACTTTTGGGAAACCATGCGCGAGCGGCTGACCGCCATTCGTCCTGTCTTCATGCTCGGCGAAGTGCAGCAAACTGCATTCCATCACTCCGCCTTCGACGCCACTTATGCCTGGGATTGGCACAACACCACGAAGAACGTGGCGCAGGGCAAGGGCGATGCCACCAGCTTCTATGGGTATTATGCCGAAAATGAGAGCCTGTGGCCGCGCGAGGCCATGCGGATGACCTATATCGAGAACCACGACAGCAATGCGTGGGAAGGCACGGTGCAGGAAAATTACGGCCCGGCGCTGGAGGCCATGACCGCCTTGTCCTTCACCGGCGAGGGCCTGCCGCTGATCCACAACGGCATGGAAGCCTGCAATTCCAAACGCCTGCAATTCTTCGAGACGGACCCGATCGACTGGAGCCAGGGCGCAGGTTGCAATTACGGCGAATTGCTCGGGGAGCTGATTGAATTTCGCAAAGCCAATCCGGCCTTGGAAAATGGCCAGTGGGGCGCGCGGATGCAGCAGGTCGTGACAGACAAGCCGAAGCAGGTCTTCGCCTGGGTCCGCCAGGAAGATGGCAACAAGGTCGTGGGACTGTTCAATTTCTCGCCGGAACCGGTCACCGCATCGCTCGCCGATGGGCTGGCTGGGGGACGGTTCGAAGAATTTCAGTCTCGCGAGCCCGTTGTCCTCAAGGCGGGCGACGAGGTGACTTTGCCCGCCTGGGGCTTCCGTCTTTTGTCGAGCATCGCGAACTAAGCGCTTTCAAACATTCGATTGCGCGGGCTGGGGATAAGCATTTTTCCTCCCGACAAGCATTGTGCGCGGACCAAAATTTTCCTATCGCTCCGGCGACCAAAAGCCGCTTGCGCGCCAAACGCTCGCCGGCCATCTCAGCGGTCGCTCCGCACCGAACTGACCAATTTTTCGAGAACATCTCTCCATGTCCCTCACCCATTTACAGCGGCTTGAAGCCGAAAGCATCCACATCATGCGTGAAGTGGTTGCCGAAGCTGAAAAGCCCGTGATGCTCTATTCCATCGGCAAGGATAGCGCAGTCATGCTGCATCTTGCCAAGAAAGCATTCTATCCGTCCCCGCCGCCGTTTCCCCTGCTTCATGTCGACACGACCTGGAAATTCAAGGAAATGTACAATCTGCGCCAGAAGAGCGCGGATGATGCGGGTATGGAATTGCTCATCCACCAGAACCCCGAGGCGCAGGAGCGCGGGATCAATCCGTTCGACCACGGACCGGTGCATACCGACATGTGGAAGACACAGGGGCTGAAGCAGGCGCTCGACAAATACGGCTTCGATGCCGCGTTCGGCGGTGCCCGCCGCGACGAGGAAAAAAGCCGTGCGAAAGAACGGATTTTTTCGTTCCGCACTGCGACCCACGGCTGGGACCCGAAGAACCAGCGCCCTGAGCTCTGGAACCTCTACAATGCCAAGAAGACCAAGGGCGAAAGCATCCGGGTCTTCCCGCTGTCCAACTGGACCGAGCTCGACATCTGGCAGTACATCCATCTCGAGAACATCGAGATTGTCCCGCTCTATTACTCCGCCAAGCGGCCCACCTTCGAATATGAAGGCGGGTTGTTCATGGCCGACGATATCGAACGCCTGGAAAAGGTCATGGGTAAACGCCCGGAGATCACCGAACGCTCGATCCGCTTCCGCACGCTGGGCTGCTTCCCGCTGACCGGCGCAGTCGAAAGCGAAGCGGCAACGCTGCCCGAAATCATCCAGGAAATGCTCCTCACCACGACCTCCGAAAGGCAGGGCCGCGTCATCGACAAGGATTCGGGTGACGCTTCGATGGAGAAGAAAAAGCAGGAGGGCTATTTCTGATGTCGGATAGCGTAACGGACACCGTCTACGAAACCGATGCCCTCATCGCCGAGGATATCGACGCGTATCTCGAGAAGCACCAGCACAAGACCATGCTGCGCTTCATCACCTGCGGCAGCGTGGATGATGGCAAGTCGACCCTGATCGGCCGCTTGCTCTATGATTCGAAGATGATCTTCGAAGACCAGCTTGCTGCGCTCGAAAGCGATAGCAAGCGCGTCGGAACGCAAGGGCAGGAAATCGATTTCGCCTTGCTGGTCGACGGTCTCGCCGCCGAACGTGAACAGGGCATCACGATTGACGTCGCGTACCGGTTCTTCGCGACAGAGCACCGCAAGTTCATCGTCGCGGATTGCCCGGGCCACGAACAATACACGCGCAATATGGTCACCGGTGCTTCGACCGCCGATCTGGCTGTAATCCTGATCGATGCGCGCAAGGGCGTGCTTGTCCAGACCAAGCGGCACAGCTTCCTGTGCCACCAGCTCGGCATCAAGAACCTCGTCCTTGCCGTGAACAAGATGGACCTGATCGATTACGACCAGGCGAAATACGATGCCATCATCGCCGAATACACGGCCTTTGCTGAAAGCATCGGGATCGAAAGCTTTACCGCCATCCCGATTTCGGGCCTTGCGGGCGACAACATCACCAGCAAGTCGGACAATACCGGCTGGCATGACGGTCCCACGTTGATGGAGCATCTCGAAGCCGTTGAAGTGCGAAGCGATGCCAATCTCGGCAAGCCGTTCCGTATGCCGGTGCAGTGGGTCAACAGGCCTAACCTGGACTTCCGCGGATTCTCCGGTTTGATTTCGACCGGCAGCGTGAAGCCGGGTGACAAAGTTCGCTCGCTGCCTTCAGGCAAGACGAGCACGGTCAAGTCAGTCGTCACCATGGACGGCGATCTTGACCAAGCCATATCCGGTCAGTCCGTCACCATTACTCTTGATGACGAGATCGATTGTTCGCGCGGTGACGTTCTGGCTGCTGCAGACAATCCTCCCGAAGTCGCGGACCAGTTCGAAAGCACCATCGTCTGGATGGACGAAGAACCCCTGGTGGTCGGCCGCGGCTACTGGATGAAGCTCGGCTCGCAGATGGTTTCAGTGACCGTTGCCGAGCCCAAGTTCGAAATCAACGTCAACACGATGCAGCACCTTGCGGCCAAGACGCTTGAACTCAATTCGATCGGCGTCAGTGAAATCACGACCGATCGCCAGATCGTGTTCGATCCCTACGAAGAAAACCGCGCGCTCGGCGGCTTCATCCTGATCGACAAGATTACCAATCACACCGTTGGTGCCGGGATGCTGAATTTCAGCCTGCGCCGCGCACAGAACGTACATTGGCAGGCGGTGGACATCACGCGTGACGATCACGCCGCGATGAAGAACCAGCGTCCCCGTGTGTTGTGGTTCACCGGCCTTTCGGGATCGGGCAAGTCGACGATCGCGAACGAGGTGGAAAAGAAACTGGCGATCATGAACCGCCACACGTTCCTCCTCGACGGGGACAATGTGCGTCACGGTCTCAACAAGGACCTGGGCTTCACCGAAAGCGACCGGATCGAGAATATCCGCCGCATCGGCGAAGTGGCCAAGTTGATGACCGACGCCGGCTTGATCGTTCTGACCGCATTTATTTCGCCGTTCCGCGCCGACCGCAAGCTGGTCCGCGACATGATGGGCGAGGGCGAATTCATCGAAATTCACGTCGATACTCCGCTCGAAGTCGCGGAGCAGCGCGATGTGAAAGGCCTCTACAAAAAGGCTCGTGCAGGTGAGTTGAAGAACTTCACCGGCATCGACAGCCCGTATGAAGAGCCGCAAGAGCCGGAAATCCGCGTCAATACCGTGGCGATGAGCCCGGAAGAAGCCGCGGATTACATCATCAAACAGATCCTGCCGCTCAAGTAAGGGCGCCGGGGCACCACTGATGCTACTTTTTCGGGGGCGCGAGGCCCATTCGCGATCGTTTGCGAAAGCGGTCAGCTGGCGAATTCTCGGCAGTATCGACACCTTCGCGCTCAGCTGGTTCTTCACCGGCAGCGCGAAGGCGGCTGGCGCTATCGCGATCAGCGAGGTGGTGACGAAGATGGTACTGTATTATTTCCACGAGCGCGCCTGGGCGAATGTCTCGTGGGGATTTGCCAAGGACGCAGAGGAAAGCCAGGCGGGCGACCGGCCCGCCTGAGCTTGGCAGTACCAATCAGTCGACGAAATCGCTCACGCGCTCGATGATGATCGCCGGGGCCATGCCGCCCGCAGCGCACATCGTGACGAGGCCATAGCGCTTGTTCTGACGTTCCAGTTCGTCGACCATAGTGCCGATCAGGATTGAACCCGTGGCGCCGATGGGGTGTCCCAGCGCGATAGAGCCGCCGTTCACATTGACCTTGTCCCAATCGAGATCGAGGTCGCGCACGAACTTGGCTGCAACCACCGCGAATGCCTCGTTGATTTCATAAAGATCGATGTCGTCTTTCGACAGACCGGCCTTGGAGAGAACTTTCTTCGCCGCAGGGACGGGCGCGTTCAGCATCAGGGTCGGATCATCGCCCATATTGGCGGTCGCCACGATACGTGCACGAGGTTTAAGCCCATGCTTCTGGGCATATTCCTTGCTCGCCACCAGGACGGCCGCGGCACCGTCAACCACGCCCGAGCTGTTGCCCGCATGGTGGAAGTGCTTGATTTCGAGGTCGGGATATTTCGCGTTTACCAGTCCGGCAAAGGTCGTGCCGTTCTTGTCGAGCGGGACATTCGCGATCTTGGCGAATGCCGGCTCTAGCTCGGCAAGCCCTTCGCGAGTGGTCTGGGGGCGCGGATATTCATCCTTGTCCAGCACGACATTGCCGTCGTCATCCACCACCGGGACTACCGATTTATCGAACCGGCCTTCCGCCATCGCCTCCGCCGCGCGCTGCTGGCTGCGGTAGCCGACTTCATCCAGCTCTTCGCGCGTGAAGCCTTCCATCGTGGCGATGGCATCACCGCATACGCCTTGGTGGCTTTGCGGGTGGGTGCGCATCAAGCGCTCGTTATAGCTACCCATCATTGGCGGCTTGAGGCCCGCTGCCATCTTGTCCTTCGACATTTGCGCGGTGAGGCTCATCATTTCGGTGCCGCCTGCGACAACGCAGTCTTCCATGCCGCTCATGACCTGGGCCGCGGCAAGTGCAACCGATGTGATGCCGCCGCCGCAGAACCGGTCGAGCGTGGTGCCGCTGGAAGTGATGTCATAGCCGGCATCGAGCGCAGCCATGCGACCAAGGTCGCCTGCCTGCATCCCGTCCTGCGTGCTGACCGACCAGATGACATCGTCGACCGTGGAGGTGTCGAGATGGTTGCGGTCCTTGATCGCCATTAGAGCTGTTGCGGCGAGATGCTGCGGATGCATTGCGGCCAGCGCGCCCTTGCCCTGCTTGCCGATCCCTCTGGGGGTGCGGACGGCATCGATGATGTAGGCTTCGGACATGGCGTGTTCCTCTCTCGTCTTGTCGAATGTTGCGGCTTTTGCCGGTTGACGTTTGCGTAAACCTCCCGCAGCAAGGGCGCAAGAACAGTTTCTATTTGCAATGGAGAGAGAGAATGTCCGAGGAACTCCTCACCGAGGTCGACAATGGCGTCCTGATCGTCACCATTAATCGTCCCGAAGCCAAGAACGCGATGAACAAGGCCGCCGCCGAAGGCATTGCCGCGGCAATGGACCGCCTGGATGCGGATGATGATTTACGCGTCGGTATTCTGACCGGTGCAGGCGGCACGTTCTGTTCCGGCATGGACCTTAAGGGGTTCCTGCGCGGCGAGTCGCCCAGCATTGAAGGCCGCGGATTTGGCGGTGTGGTGCAGGCTCCGCCAAAGAAGCCGCTGATTGCAGCGGTTGAAGGTTATGCCTTGGCCGGCGGGCTTGAGCTCATGATTGCCTGCGACTTGGTCGTGGCGCACAAGGATGCGAAATTCGGCATTCCCGAGGCAAAGCGCGGCCTGGTGGCTGCTGCTGGCGGCGTCATGATGTTGCCTGACCAGATCCCTGAACGCATCGCCATGGAGCTGGCGCTGACCGGCGATTTCATTGGCGCGGATCGCGCTTACGAACTGGGCCTCATCAACCGGGTGACAGACGGGTCTGCGCTTGATGGTGCCAAGGAACTGGCAGCAAAGATCGCCGAGAACGGACCACTTGCGGTTCGCGTTTCGAAGCAGATCATGAAGGAATCGCGCGGCTGGGCCATGGACGAACGCTACGACAAGCAGGCCCAGTTGATCGGACCTGTCTTCGTGTCCGAAGACGCCCGCGAAGGCGCCGCAGCATTTGCAGAAAAGCGCAAGCCGAACTGGAAGGGTAAATAAGCCCCCGTTCGCGCCCAAGTTCAGATATCTGAGAGGAAGTCCAAGCCATGTCCGTCATCGACGTACCCCAGCCCGAATTCATGAACGACGAGGAAATTTCGATTTTCGCCGACGCCGTGGGCAAATTCTATGAAAAGCATGCTCCTGAAAAGCGCGTCCTGAAATGGCGCGAAGAGGGCCAGGTCGAACGCGAGTTCTGGAACGAGGCAGGTGCGGCTGGACTTCTCGGCACTTCGGTGCCCGAAGAATACGGCGGCCACGGCGGCGATTTCCGGCATGAAATGGTCGTCATCGACCAGCAATCGAAGCATAA